>JAUSII010000110.1 GCA_030648035.1 Deltaproteobacteria bacterium
GCATTGGCCATAGAATAACTTGTCGGTCATTAAATGAACGATGGCATTGGCGGTGGCCAGCGGATTGGAAACCTCGGTCACCAGACCGCTCGGCCCCAACATGCGATCTTCCAACCCGTGCCCTTCCAACATCTCCCGGCAAGCTCCGACATCGGTGGCCACCACCGGAATGCCGACGATATTGGCCTCCAGAATGACATAAGGTTGGGCTTCCGAGAGGCTGGTCAGCACCACCAGATCGAGTGATTTCAAATAAACACGGACATCCACATTCCCGGTAAAAGTTATTTTGTTCTCCATGTGGAGGGCATCCACCAGCATTTTGCATTCCTCAAAATAATCTTCCTCTTCCGTCGTGGGACCGAGAACAAAAAATTCGGCGTCGGGAATTTTGCCCAGGACCAGCCTGGCCGCCTGAAGGAATGTTTTGATATCCTTGATATTCACGACCCGGCCGATCAGGGCGATCTGCGGTTTCTCTTTTTTGTCCCGCACAATGCTCTGGTAATCTTTGATATTGATCCCGTTGGGGATGATGGTTATTTTTTCCGGATCGGCCCCCTCCAGCGTCTCGCGCACCTTGTTTCCCTCGAAGAGTGTAAAAATGCGGTCGGCATAGGCATAAGAGACGCGGCTCATGACGCGAAAGGTGGAGATCCACCACTGTTTGAAAAAGGAGAGATCGCGCTCCGCCCGGTAATTTCTTTTTTCCTGTTCATAAATCCAGTTGGCCTGCGAAATTTCCAGAACTCTTTCATGCGTATAGATGCCGTGCTCGGTGAGAAAAAATTTCTGTTTGTACACCATTTTGGCGATGGACCCCAGGAGCCCCGCATAGCCGGTTGAGACGGCATGATAAATTTTGGCGCGGGGTATTTCTGCGCGAACGATCTGCATCAAAGGAAGGTGGATGCCGCGCCAGGTCCAGAAATAATCGATAAAAGAAACGTCGTCGGCAAAGCGATCATAAAAATAGACCAGCAGATCCCAGACCTCTTTCGCTGTGAAAATGGTCGGCCCGTCAAAACAGGCCCCTTCCCCCTGAAACAATTCGAGCAGAGGTTCCAACCGGTCATATTTGCCGCCGGCCAGATCTTCATAAACCATCCGGATTTTTTCATAATCTTTTTTTGTCGGATTGCGACCGCGAAAATTTTCAAGATCGTAATCATGTAGATCAAGCTCTTTAAGATAGATCACATTGTTGGGGACTTCATATTTCAGCTCGCGTGTCGGATCGGAATGGGCGGCGATGTAGACAATCCCAAAGCGGATATCTTTCATGGAGGTGATCAGTTGATGCACCCAGGTGGAAACGCCTCCCGCCACATAGGGATACGTTCCTTCCAGAATGAGACAGACATCAATCAGGAGGCCTCCAGAATCTGGTGCAAGGCACCGGCGGCGCGTTCATGATAGGCGGCAAATTTTTCACTGCACATCAGGGTCACCAGAAAAGGGATGGGGCTTCTCCCCCGACTCTGCCCCATCAGGTCAATCATCGCCTCTTTCTGCAAACGGCTTTCCGTCTGAAGCCATTTTTCAATCGTTGTCGCCGACAGTAAAACTGCAAACGAAGGATGCTCTTTGTATTTCTGGACCAGAAGCGGCAGAAGATATTCCTTTTCCGGCACCCCTTCCAGTTTTTCCAGAACAGATTCCAGGGTAAGACGTCTGTGGAATATTATGAAAAACAGAAAATCGACGCAGACGGCCTTGTAGGACGAGCGCAAAAGAAAAAGGGGTGCACCGAATATGGAGGGGAGAAGAGAGAGAACCTGCCCGCCGGAAAGATTGCCCCGTTTCATCAATTCAAACAGAAGAACAACCGCCCTGCGGTTTTTGTCATATTGCCGGATCAGTGTGATAAAAAGAGAGGGCGTTTTGGAAAGGAGTTTCAAAATACTCTCTTCCAGAAATTTGACCGAGGTCGGATCGGTTTCGCGCAAAACCATTTCAAAAAGCGGATCCAGAATGTTTTCGCGCCCTGACAAAACAAGCGACTGTGCGGAGAGATAGCGGATATTCGTATTGTCGCTTTTTAAGCAGGAGATGAGATGGCGGACCAGATTGTCTGTAAACATTTCGGGGTTTCCCCGTTTGGTCAGATATTTGAGCACCATCTGCTTCAAAAGGGGATTCAATTTTTCATCCTCAAGATATTTGACGACGGAAATCCCTTTTCTGCCAGCCGACCCGATTTTGACCAGCGCGTTCATGGTGGCATAGGCGATGAGATAGGAGGCATGCAGATATTTTTCCAGAATGGAAACGGCCCTTGGATCTTCAAGTGCCCCAAGGGCCTCGATGTAGGGAAGTCTCTGTTTGTCATCGGTTGCTTTTTCAAAACCGCCGACAATAAAATCGAAATAGTCCTTCGAGTTTTTTTCGAATTCGGCAAAAATAAGCATCGCCTTGTTTTTGAGCGTCTGATCTTCGTGCTTCAGCACCTTTTTGAGCCCATGCAAGAGAAGGCTTTGCGGCATGCTCAACAAAATGCCCTCCGCCTTGAGGACCAGAATCCGCTCTTTGGCATAGACCAGAATTTGCAGAAGATGGCCAATCACCTGTGTAGTGGGAAACAATCCCATCTCGTGCAAACTCTCCTGACGCACGAGAGGATCGGGATCTTCCATGGAGATACGAAACAGCAGTTCCAGATCTTTTTTGGAAGGCGAACGGCAAAACGTCCAGAGAACAGCCCTGCGAATTTTTCTGGAAGGATCCTTGAGGGCCTCCAGCAGATTTTTGCGACACGGAAAATAACCGCTTTCAAAAACAGCGCCATAAATCAAAACGGTCTTGAACCGCACCTCCTCCCGGTTGTCATGGAGGTAGCGATGCAGGGTGGGGAGCATTCTTTTGTCAGCCAGAAATCTCAAACCGGTCAGAATTTTTAAAAGCAGGACCTCGTCGGCTTTTTCCATCATCTGGAGGAGCACATCGATCACCTCCAGCATCCCGCCCTGCGTGAGCCTCTCGATCGCAAAATACCGGCATCCCACATGACTGGAATGCACAAATGGAAAAAGCATTTTCAGCTTGGAGGGATATTGGTTCTTGTCAAAACTTTTTCTGGCTGACTCACAGACAACCGGGTTTTCGTCTTCGAGAATTTTGAGAATATAACGGACCGATTTTTCCTCATCCACATGGGACAAGAACCTCAAAAAAAGTATTTTGAGAATGGGATCGCTGGAGGTGATGATCCGTTGAAGCTCCGCGTTGGCCCCCACATCTTCAGAAGTGTAGAGTTCCATCCAGGCAGTATAGCGGGCATCCTCGCTGGACCCCTCGATCTGCTGGCGAATATGTTCCAGGGAGATCATCGGTAGGCCCCCCACCAGTCGGCAATCGTATTCCATTCGGAGTCGGCAATCCCCCTCTCTTTCATGCGAACAAATTCTTCAAACACATCCAGATAACGTCCCGTTCGATATAAAACGTCGATCCGGACTTTGGAAATTTCCTGCGGGTCAGTCTTGCCGCTTTTTTCCCACAAGGCGATGGTCTTGATGGCCATATCCCATTCTGCATGGGCGACATAAATACTGACCAGCATCCGAAAAGCCTGTGGCGTGGCGTTTTGGGATTGGACACAAAAATCGAGATGAAAAAGGGCCTCGCGCTCAAAGGCCTGTATGGTGGCCGGATCGAGCAGGTGCGAATGTGCATATTGGAGGTAGACTTTTGAAAGAAAAACGCGGGCCGATATTTTGTAGACATCTTTCTGCATCTGTTGTTTGGCCGCCTCCAGTTGTTCATCAAATTCTTTTTTGATTCTGGCCAGGGCCGATGTGGCATAGAAGCGGACATCCATGGAGGGATCGCTCCGGTGGGCCAGGAGGAGATCGATGGCTTCCGGTGTTTTTAAACGGGCCAGACGCTCGATCGCCCCCCGCTTCAAATCGAGATCGGTCCCCGACAGAATGTCGGCCAGAGGGAGAAAATCGAGTTCCTGCATGATTCTTTCCCGTCGGGGGACGCCTTGCAGAGGGCCCATCCATCGTAAATGAGAAGAGATAAATTGCGTCGCCTGCTCCTCTTCCAATGGAATACGGGGTCCGGAACGATAACAAAAATGGAGCACCGCTATTCCAAGCCAACCGAACAGGGGAAACAGGAGGACCAGAAAAAAGAAAAACCCGGCCATAAGCCGCCGGACATGAAACCACCCCTCCCCTTTTGGAACAGAAAAGAAAAGGAGCAGAGCCGCAAGACAGTGGAAGAACATCACCGGCCAAAAATACAGATCCAGAAGAAGAGGACTCTTCCCGACCAAAGCCTCCAGAAATGGAAATCCCAAAACCCCCGCGGCCATCCAGAACAACAGAAATCTAGTCATGATGCAGATCCTCCCTGGCCTCCTGAAGCATATTGTCAAAATCTTTCGACTGTGGAGAAAAACTGGCCACTCCGATTTGGAGCTTCACGGGGAGTTTCAATTTTTCAAAGTGGGTCTGAATCTTGGAACGGATCTCCCCGGCCTGGGCCTTGCTGGCTGTCATCCACAACACCGCAAACGGAATTCCCTCCTCCGGAGATTTGGCGATCACATCCATCTCACGGCAACAGGCCTTCAAAAGTTCCGCCACCGTCGTAAAAATCTCAACCCTTTTGGAAGCCACAAGAGCGGCCTCTCCCTCCACACAGAAGAGTCCCACACTCAAAGGGAGGTAATATGTTTGGGAGCGCACAAACTCCTGGGAGCCCCTTCCGAGAAAATAGGGCCAGGAATAGACCTGATATTCGGGATCGATAATCTCCTGCGCCCGAAGCTCCTGCACAAAAAAAGCCCGCTCCAGCGCGCGCGAAGCCCATTGAAGAAGAAAACCGAAAAGGTTGATAGTCGCGCTGTTGAAATTGAGAAAGGGAATATTTTGTATGCTCAAGACCGCAAGCACTTCGCCCTGTTCTCCTTTTCTCAAAGGTCCGGCCACCAGACAATCCCCCAACAATTCTGGCGCGATGGGACCCTCTTTTCCCTGATGAATAAAATCCCTCACACTGACAACTTTTCCGCTGGCGCCGGCCATGCCGGTGATCCCCTCGTCGGGTTTGAATTTTTCGGGCCGCTTCTCATAATCTTTCCAGCCGTATTTTTCTTTCAACTGCCAGCCTTCCGGAGTTTTAAGATAAACAGCGGCCTCTCCGGCATCAAGAGTTTTGGCCACAAATTCGAGGATGGAGCGGTAGAGCTGTTCCACCTGAACCGTTTCCATGCGCCTGGCCCCCTCATACAAAGTCACCAGTGTCGCCATGCGGGTAACGATCCGTTTTTCAAGTCCCTGGTTGATTTCTCCAAGGGTCTTGATTTCTTCTTTCAGTGCTTTTTCATTCTTGAGAAAAATTTCTTTTTCCACTTCCTGCGTGGCCAATATGCGGCGGTTTCTCTCAACCCCGACACCAATCAGGACGCCCACCAGAATAAAAAAGCCGGGGAGCATATAGAAACTGATGTCTTCAAAGAGATACCGTTCGATATAAAACCACGACAAAGAAAGATAGAGGATGGCCGAAATAAGGCCTGTGGCAATGCCGGCGATAATACCGTATCGAAATCCAAAAAGAAGAATGCCGATCCAGTAGGGATGGGGATCTATGCCAACGAACCCGATATACTCTGGGATTAGAATGCGATTGATCGCATAGAGAAGAAGATAAAGCAGGGGAATCTCATAAACATAGGGATATTTTTTCAGCATGAATGTCAGACGCCCAGCATCTGGGTAATTTGACTCACCAGAACATTTGGCTCAAAAGGCTTCATCACGTAATGCACCCTGTTCTGCAAAAGCATTTTTCTCTCTTCATCGGTCAGGGTTTTGGCCGACAAAACGATGATGGGAACATCTTTGTAGACATCCATTTTTCGCAGTTTGTTGACCACATCGAAGCCGCTCATATGGGGCATCATCAGGTCGGTCACGATCAGACTGTAGGTTTTTTTCACGATGGCCGCTTCAATGTCGATCGGATCGTTGAAAACATCGACTACAAAATCATGAAAACCCAAAAGGGTGCTCATGAGTTCGGTGAAATCTTTTTCATCATCCAGCAATAATATCCGTTTTTCCATGATCGCTCCCATTTTCCCTTATAACCAGTGTCCCGACAATCCCACATTCCAATTCTGATATGTTCCCGGGACATCGAATAAAACCTCTTTGCCATAATCGTAGGAAATTTCCAAATCAAGCCAGTGTGTCATATTCCAGCCCACTTCCCCCCTGGCTCCCCACAGATCGCCCTCAACAAACTGCAAATTTCTGGCGGTGTCCTCTCCAATAAAACCGGAAGCCCCCAAAAAGAGATTTTCATTTAACACACGGCCGTTGATGCCGCCAGTCAGATAATTGGCCCGCATTTTCTGGATCAGCGGGACGAGATTCAAAAAACCCCCTGTCCCATAAACCTGGGCAAAGGAATATTGATAACCGATTGTCCAATACGGTTTTTTGAGGACAACAAAGGTCAGGGACGGATTAAGATCATATTCGTAACCTTTGTCACCGTTTGGCAAATAGTTGCGATCGAATTCAAAAAGACCTGCGGCGATAATCCGGTCGAGAAAAACATATTGCAGTCCCAGTTTGGCCTTGTCTTCCAGATCACCACTCGCCACCGCTTGGGGAAGATCGACGCGCAGGGTTCTGTAATCGAGTTCCACCGAGGCGTTGAAATTATTCATCCCCTTATAGAATACAGCGGCATACCCTTGTGGGCTGTTCCGGTTTTCGCTGATCCCATACCCCGCACCACCGAGAAACGTCCACTCGGGAGTGGTATGCATGGAGAGGAGGAATTTGCCGAATTCGGCTTCGTCTTTAAAAGAGGAACTGGGCGAATCGAAATGGCCCGCCATGCTATCCCCATAAAACTCCAGCTTCTCGGTGAAAAATCCCTGGTAAGAGGCGCCCCAGGTCATGAATTTTTCGGAACCATAATCGACCGAATTGAATTTTCCCGTCACTCGTTGGTCGTAGATCTCATGCAATTCTTTGAGCGGTTTGCGAACCTTGAAGCGGTCGCCCGCAATGGCCTGATCGATCTTGTTGTATTCGGCAATCGCCTTCTGCCACTCTCCCGTCTCTGCATAACTCAAAGCCAGATCCCTCCGGTAATCCCAGGCCCCCGGTTTTTCTGCGACCATTTTTTCCAGGAGGGGGACCGCCCGCTCCCACTGATGATTGTTCATCAGGAGCTCCAGAAAGTCGGCGTGCCAATCCCAATCTGTCGGATGTTCGACAAGGGCCATTTCATAATCTTTGAGAATGCCGTCATCAAAATGAACTCGCCCGCGCGACTTGAAAAACATTCTCTCTTCCGCATCGGTCAGATTTCTTTTTTTTTCAAAAAGGGTCACCACTTGTCTGGAGGCATTCAAACTCTTTTTTTTCTGGTCCTGTGCAAGATAGGCCTCCGAGAGCCAATACCAACTCTCGGCATCTTCAGGACTTAAAAGGACCACCTCTTCATAATATTTTTCGGCCTCGGCCGGTTTTTGCAGAAGGGTATAGACCTCCGCCATTTTGATCAGATACCGGAGACGGTCCGGGCGCCTGGGGAAAAACGGCATTGTTTCCTGAAGCCATGTGAGTGCTGTCTCCTGTTTTTTTTGATCGACCAGCAAGGAGGCGACATCGAGGGCAAAATCCACTTTGGCATATTTTTGCACATACGTTTTATAAAAGGGAAGAACCGAGAGATCCTTTTTTTCATAGAGATAGAGGTTGGCAAGCCATTTCTCTTCTTCAAATCCACTTTCAAATTTTTGCATATATTCTTTTAAAAGATCGATGGCTTCATCGGTCTGTTTTAAATCGGTCAGGGTGTAAATCACAGAGAGCCAGTTCGATTCTTCTTCGGGATCTTCTTTAAGAATCTGCCGGTAAAGGAGAAGCGATTTCTCTTTTTCTCCCAGGCGTCCATAAACAGAGGCCAGTTGGAGGGTATAGTCGGATCTGTCATCACTCTTCAGATTTTTAAGAGAGAGCAGTTTTTGAATGTCGGCCAGAGCGGCCTTGTCATCCTCCAGCTTGTCGTCGATATGAATTCGGGTTTTGAACAGTTCCGGATTGTCGGGAGCCAACACGAGTCCTTTGTCTACAACCGCAAGCGCCTCTTTAAAACGCCCCATCACCACATTAATATCGGCCAGATTACCCCTGACCTCCACATTTTTGAGATCCTCTGCCAGTTCCTCTGTATAAAAGGCCAGAAGTTTTTCCTTTCTCTGCCTTCCCCGATCGATGTCGTTGAGCAGATATTTGTAATTCTGGGAATTTCCATCGAACCGCATCATCTCCAGCGTGATGTCGTAGGCTTCATCCACTTTCTGGTTCCACAGCGCATATTGAAGGGCGTTGTAATACATTTCCAGAACCTTTTTTTTCGGAAAACGGGGGACGGTTGCAAAATGATGTGCCACCTCCAACTGTGTTTTGTAGAGTGTCTCCTGATCGTGCTTGTCTTCCAGATGGTCGAGATATTTCCGGGCTACATCCCAGTCGCTTTTTCGATATTCATAAAGTCGCTTTAAAAGAAGCCCCGACTTGTCGGGCTCCCCCATCCTGTCATAGAGGCTGACCAGCCTTAAGGTTCCAAACTTGTTGTGGGGATTTTTTTCAAGATAGGTCCTGTAATATTTTTCGGATTGCTGGAGTTCGGCCAGACCCTCATAAATAAACCCGAGAAAAAGCGCTCGTGGATAGAGAAACCAGACCAGGAGCAGCAGGGCCAGAAAAAAAGCGATAATTTTTGTCTTGGATATTTTCAAAGTCTCTCAACCCGGACATCGGTGGCAGGACCGCTATTTTCCGCCTGTTTAAAGTGAAGGGGCAACATCCCTTTTGCATCGCTTTTCACAACAACATTCTCTCCATTGGAACGGACAGAATAATTTTGAAGCGGCGCCATGCCCCCCAAAAGTCCCTCACTTTTCAGCCAGCCTTTTTTGGAAAAACGGACCCCCCCTTTTTCTTCCTTAAAATCTTTTATCTGAAAAGTGGCATTCACAATATAGGGTTTGCCTGTTGTTGATGACGCCAAAAAAATAGCATGCTCACTGGAATCGTCAAGGGCGACGTAGAGATTTCCCTGCAGATGATTGAAGCCCAATATGCCGCGGGAACGCTTCAGATCGACTCCCCTATTCTCATGATCAAAGCGGATTGTTTTGAGCTGGCCCTCATTCACAATTCTAAAACCGCCATTCAGCGATTCCATTTTAACTTTAAAAAAATCACCGACAATCCGGGAATAGTCCCCCGCAAACATGGGAAAAATTTTCTGTGTGAGGGCATAGTCGTAAATGGCCTTCAGCGATTTCAGGGCGGCGTGTCTCTCACCGCTGTAATAATGATAATAGATGTCGATCGGTTTGATGCGCAGGGGCTCTTCGGTATTTTTGAAGGTCTCTATCACATCGATGAATCCGTAATAGGGCCCCTCCCAGAGATTGGTATAAACATTTTCGTTGGAATTGCTCGCATACACCTGAAGATAAGACCCGCGCAAAATTCCCAATGGGCTGACAGACGAATAGCTGTCATATTTCTTGTCAAAACGGGTGTCGCCCCCGTTTATATTAAGCACCCCTATTTTGTAGGCCTTGAAAATATCGTCTTCCGACAAAACACAATCCCCCGTCCATAAAAAGATGTCGACCTTTTTGCCGATGTTATCTTTGTCCAGGAGCGACTGGATCATTTCCACCGATCCCTCAATTTCTTTGGTGTTGCTGAAGGTGTAGCCGGGAATTTTGAGCGCCACCGTCTTTTTTCTCCAGATGAGAGGGTGGGCATAACCATGCGAGGCCGCCTCCACATTGGGAAGGCTGAAAATATTCCGGTAGAGAGTCATCACCCGATCGCTTTTGTATTCGTTCATGTCGAGATAGCCGGCGATGATGGAGGCGGTGATTGGCAGATCCGGATATTTTCTGAAAATTTCGTTGTAGATGATCTCGCCGGAAAACGACTTCCAGTCGATATGCGAAACATTCACGATGCCGTCGCCGTCGATGTGGGTATAGAAAATGCGCCGACCGTTCAAGGTTGTGGTGTCGGGCCTGGGGAGACCCTGCATGCCAAAGGCCTCTTCAAAAAAACGGAACGGGTTGATGCGCCACTGCACCTTGTTGATCTCTTTTTTTTCCAGATGGACATAGGTGGCATGGGCAAAACCACCCTTCGGTGTGGTGAAGACAAGATCAGAAACGGAATCTTCGCGATCGGTCCGTGCCATATGCAGATAAACATGGCTCCCGGGGGAGCGGACCTGGAACAGGCTGTAATTTAATCCCTCCACCAGATCTAGTTTTCTTTCAAACTCGGTCATGGAAGAATCTTTTTTAATGATTTTAAAAAAAAGGGGATTGTCTGAAAATTCCCCCCGATATTCGGCACCCAAAACTTTGAACGTTTTTTTGCATTCGGGAGACATCTTTCTTTTTTTATCAGGGAAAATGCCGGGCTCCCCCAGAATCACCACTTTTCTTCCCTTTTGCATTTGCGTTGTGAGCCAGGTGCACCAGGCATTTGCATCGGGGACAGCAGACAGACGCTGAAACCAGGTGAGGACGCCGCGGAAACCCTCCATCTCTTTTTCATCGGGGAGTGGATCGGTGATCGAACGATAGATCACTTCCAACCCCAGATGATTAAGGGGCATGGCGGCAAACTGGTGGACGGGGGCATATTGAACATCTGAAAACATTTTGGGATCATAAAAGGCCAGAATCTTGCGGGGAACTTCCCCCTCCGGGGGAAAACCAAAACTCAAACGTCCAACGCCCAACAAAAGAAGAAAAAAAAGTGGGGAAAAAATTTTTCTCATTTCTGAATCGTTCCTATTTTTTGCAAATCGCGTGTCGTCAGATACCAGTTGTATCCTTTTTGCCGGGAGCGTCGGATGGCATAAAGAGAAACAGGATCGTCGATGGCATTGCCGTAAAGAATATTCAAAACCGGCTTGTGAAATTTGTTTTTAAAACGATCGAGACAGGCCTCTTTGTAAAGGGTATCGACATCCTCTGTCACCTCGCCATAAATAATATCCCCATAGTCTTCCAGAATTTCGAACGCGTTGTTCGTCAGGATCAAGAGGTCGGGAAATTTTTGTTTGAGAGTCCGGACAAAAGAGATCGTGGCACTTTTGGAACCGGCAAAACGCTCCGGTTCCCGCGTTTCCAGTTCCAATGGAGTATCGACTGTGTCGAGAAAAACGCCGTCATACCCTTTTGCGATGACAGAAGGGATCACCTGATTCAATAAAATATCCTGCCAGACTTTGGAACGAATATCGACCCGCCACGCCCCGGGCCAGTTCGCATTTTTTTCGACCACCACATTTTTACCCTGAAGGCTCTGCCAATAATCCCTGCTATCGTTGACCTCCCCGACACTGACATAGCCAAAAAATCGGGTGCGGCCGTTCTTGAGATTTGAAACCTCCATGTGTTCCGGTTCCAGAATGGCAATATCGATGTTTTGAAAATCGGCCGGCGTCAAACCGGGGCCATAATAGACAAACCAACGGAGCCGCTCTCCCCTTCCCAGAAACCACCAGAAAAGAGAGACAACCAGACAGACACCCAACAATCCAAGGATTAAGTTCCGGTCCATTTTTTCACTTTGGAAACGAATACGTCTGTCTCGAAGGGTTTTGTCAGGTAATCATCGGCCCCTGCGGCAAAAGCCTCTGCCTTGTCTTTGGGCTGGGCTTTGGCCGTCAAAACCAGCACCGGAATTTTTTTTGTCTTGTCCGTTTTCTTGATTTTTGCAGTCGCCTCCAGACCATCCATCACCGGCATAAGAACATCCATGACAACCAGATCGACAGGGTTGGCTTTGAGCACCTCCAGGGACTCCGCCCCATTTTCGGCGGTCAATACTTCATATCCCAGAAATTCCAGTCGAAGCTTCAAAGTTTCGGTCAGGTAATATTCATCATCCACAATCAGGATCTTTTTTTTGGCCTTGGTCATTTTTGTCTCGATTCCATCAGATTGCGAATTCTGGAGAGAAGATCCTGCGCATCATAGGGTTTGCGCAAAAAATCTTCCGCTCCCGCGGCTCTCATTTCGTGTTCCAGCTCGGCCCCACCAAGCGCTGTCAGCACAATCACCGGAATATTTTTTGTTTCAGGATGGGCACGAAGGTTTTTGAGCACGGTCTGGCCGGTCCCCGTTGGCATCATGACATCGAGCAGAATCAGATCGGGTTTTTTATTCCTGGCCACTTCTATCACGCGGATCCCCTCATAGGCGTTGAGCACCTCAAAACCTTCCGCTTCCAGACGCACATTCAATAGATTAACCAGATCGTGGTCGTCATCGGCCACGAGGATTTTACATTTTTTATTTCTCAAATACATGAAGACCCTTTTCCGACCTGATTGCCATCCAGACAAAACCGGATCTTTGCAAGCAGGTCCTGTGCATCAAACGGTTTGGTAATATAATCGCTGGCACCGGCCTCCATGCCCCAGAATTTGTCATTCTCCTGCACCTTGGCAGAAAGCATGAGCACCGGAATCGTCTTCGTCTTCTCTTCTTTTTTTAAGGTGCGGCAGACTTCATAACCATTCATCTTGGGCATCATGACATCCAGAAGAATCAGATCCGGGATCTCTTTTTGGGCCAGAGTCAACCCCGCTTCTCCATCATAGGCGGTTAAAACTCCAAAACCGAACGTTTCCAAGAGGAGTTGCAACATATCGACCAGGTCCCTTTCATCATCCACAATCAATATTTTTTTCATAAATGCCCCATAATGGCAACTATCCCTTTTTGCTTTCCACTTTGCCCGCTATCGGAATCCGGAGATGAAATTGGGAACCTTCTCCCAAAATGCTTTCCACCCAGATTTTTCCACCATGCTGATCGATGATCTGCTTGCAGATCACCAAACCCAATCCAGTCCCCTTGTAACCCTCTCCCCCTTTGGGTCTTTCCAGCTGGACAAATTTGCTAAACAAAATGCCCACTTTTTCCGGAGAGATCCCCGGCCCATCATCAATGACACTGATCTGCACTTTTCCGACCTGCCTGCCCCTTTTGTCGATGATTCCGACCCGCACGACAACTTTGGTGTAGGCAAAGCGAAGGGCGTTATCGAGAAGATTGTGCAAAACCTGCGTCAACATATCGCCATCCGCATGAATCAGTGGCAAATTTTTCCCAAAATCGGACTGAACCTCCAGTTTTTTTTCAATAGCCAGAACCCTAAAATTTTGCAGGGCCTCCAGAACCAGTGCCTCCACATTCAGCGGAAATGAATTCATCTGCACCTTGCCTGATTCGAGTCTGGAAAGGTCGAGAAGGTTGTTAATGATTTTGGTGAGCCGATCGACATTGCGGCTGATCATATCGAGAATGCTGAACTGTTTTTCCGACAAGGCTCCCACCAGACCGTCTTTGAGATTGCTCACTGCTCCTTTGACAATGGTCAGCGGCGTGCGAATCTCGTGCGAAACGGTGCCGATAAATTCATCTTTCAACAGATCGAGCCGGCGACGTTCCGAGATCTCCATTTTGAGATGCTCCAGACGCACCAATTCGGTGATGTCGTTGATGGAGGCAAGCCAGGCCGGTTTTTCCTCCCATTCAATGGAAGTGATACGCATCTCCGCCACTTTGGGTTCCCTTTTTTTGAACGGAATTTTTAATCGCACCGTGCTCTCGGACCCTACTTTGAAACCAAACGGCTTGCCCAACATCTGCTCTGCCGATTTGCCAAACAAATTTTCGGCGGCCGGGTTGGCAAAACAGACGATGCCCTTGTGATTCACGATCACCATACTGTCGGAACATTTGTTGATAATCATTCCAAATTTGGAATTCATTTTCATAAGGATATCACAGAGTTTTGTTTCCTCCTACCCCGAAGGGGCCCCTTTGGGGCCGCGACAAAGGATTTCTTTGGAAATATTATGCGGCTACTTCAGATCGTCCAACATCGATTGAAGATCTCTTTTGAGCTTCGTAAGGATCTTGCGGCTATCGAGAGAAGGGACCTGAGAAGAAGAGGAGGACTTTTTTACAATAGAAACCTGCGGGGAATTCTGGTCTGCCAACCCTGAAGAGACCCCTTTGGAGCTGGGAGAGTCCCCATTCAAGACAAGGGGAATCTGGGTGACGGTGGCGGTTTCATTTCCCCGCTGTTCGCGGATCAATTCTTTGAGTCTTTTGCGGGCTCCGTTGATCGTGAAACGCTCATGATACAAAAGTTCCTTGATGCGAATCAGCATCTCCACATCGCGACGTTTGTAAAGACGCTGTCCCGATTTGGATTTGGCCGGCTTGATGTCTGGAAATTCGGTTTCCCAATAACGAAGGACATAAGGCTTGATGGCGAGAAGATCGGCCACTTCACCGATGCGAAAATAAAGTTTATTGGGAATGGTTGTCTCTTTCATGCAGTCACTTCCGCCTTGTTCAGAGCCTGTTTCAGCACCTGGCTCGGACGGAATGTCAAAACACGGCGAGCTGAAATTTCTATCTCTTCACCGGTCTGGGGATTTCTTCCGATGCGCGGGCGTTTGGCGCGAACCACAAAATTACCAAAGCCGGAAATTTTTATCTTCTCACCTTTTTCAAGAGTTTCTTTCATGGTATCAAAAACAAGTTCGACAATTTCAGAGGATTCCTTCTTGGAAAAACCGATCTTCTCGTAAATCTGTTCTATGATGTCGGCTTTCGTCATGGTGCCTCCTTTTTAAGTTATAGTATATATAACACAACGAGTTATAAGCTCCAGCTAAAAGTTTACTTTCTAAGTTGGGCTGGAAGCTCCATTTCCAAACGGCTTATCAGTCCGACATGCGTTGTGTTCACCTCTTCGTTGGTCAGGGTTCGCTCATGAGAGGCATAACGAATGGTGAAGGCCAGACTCTTTTTATCAGCAGGAAGACTCCCTCCTTTGAAGACATCGAAGAGAGAAACATTTTGTATCCAGGGAATATTGGAACCTTTAATGCTCTCCATCACTTTTTGCACAGGGAGACGAGCATCAACAATGAGAGCCAAATCTCTTTCTATATAAGGATATTTTGACAAGGGTTTAAAGGAAAGTGTCGTACTTTCTGCCGCTTTTGACAATAAAGACCAATCAATCTCCAGGGCATAAAGAGGCGTTTCGATCTCCCATATTTTCAGAATTGCCGGATCAAGCAGACCCACCCAACCCATTTTCTTATTTTCATATTCAATCGTAGCGGCAGCAGTGGGAACCAGAAAAGAGGGAAAATCCCGGACCATAAACTGAAGAGGAGAAAGATGAAGTTCCAGAGCCAATCTATTTAACAACCCTTTTAACGAAAAAAAATCGACCAATTTCGGTTTGATCTGCCACTGCGAGGGCCATTCCCTTCCGCTCACGGCAACAGCCAGATGTTTATTTTCACAAGGCCCGGTGTCATCCACCTTGAAAATCTTTTTGAGTTCGAAGAGTTTTACGTTCTCCTGCTGACGGTGAAGATTGAACGACATCGCATCCAGCAGGCCCGGCAAAAGACTGGGCCTCAAACAGAGATGCTCTTCAGAGAGAGGATTGCTCAAAAAAACCATGCGGGCCGGGTCTGCCGCAAAAAGGACCCCTTTTTTCTCCGAGGTGAAGTTCAAATGGCACGTTTCAGAAAAGCCCAGGCTCGTGAGACATTGCACGGCTTGTCGTTCAACCGATCTCTCTTTGGGACGTTCGGGCAGATTCATCTGCAGGGGGGGGAGGAGTGCCGGGATTTTATCGTAGCCGTAAATTCGGGCCACCTCTTCCACCAGATCAATCGTCTTTGAAATATCGGTGCGCCAGGTTGGCACCTGAACATGAAGACACTTGGCCTTCATCCCAATCTTAAACCCGAGCCATTCCAGAATCTGTTTCACTTTTGTCTTCGGAATTTCAATCCCCAGATGACGTTCAATTTCCGAAAGAGAAAGAAGAAGCGATGCCGGTTTTATTTTTTTGGGGTAGATATCGATCCAGTCGGCACTGGCCTTGCCACCCGCCGTCTGGAGAATAATTTCCGTCACACGGTGCAAGGCATTGGCAACACCATTGGGATCGACCCCACGCTCAAAACGGTAAGACGATTCACTTTTGATTTTAAGCCTTTTCGCGGTGCGATGAATCTGTTGCGGGTTGAAGCAGGCGGCTTCCAGAACAATCTCGGTCGTGGCCTCCGAAACCTCCGAATTTTTACCGCCCATAATGCCGGCCAGGGCCACCGGCCTTTCTCCGTCGCAGATAAAAAGATCTCCGGCTTCACAAAGAGCTTCCGCTCCGTCGAGGGTTGCAAAGCGAAGAGGCGATTTTTCTTTGCGGACGATGATTTCTCCCCCTTTTAAAAAGCGGCGATCGAACGCATGCAGGGGATGTCCCAATTCCCACATCACATAATTGGTGGCATCGACCACATTGTTGATCGGCCTTAAACCAACACGGGTCAGGCGATCTTTGAGCCACTGCGGCGAGGGAGCAATTTTAAGACCCCGAATGACTCGCGCCATGTAACGCGGGCAGGCGGAGGTGTCCGACACCTTCACTTTCAAAATGTCTTTGATGGCCCCCTCTCCCTTTGGAGCAGGGACAGGTTTGAAGGGAAAAGGTTTGCCCTGCAGGGCGCTTATTTCACGGGCGACGCCCAAGATACTCAAACAGTCGCCGCGGTTGGGAGTGATTCCCAGTGTGAGCACCGTCTGGTCTCCCTTCCCTTCGACCGATTCCACCTCCAGACCGGCCATCGTCAGATGATGGGAGAGTTCTTCTGCATTCCAGCGGAGCGGAATAAATTCTTTGACCCAGTCTATTGCAATTCTCATTTTAAAATTGCTCCAAAAATCTCAAGTCGCTCTGATAAAAAAGTCGTATGTCGTCGATGCCGTATTTAAGCATGGCGATGCGCTCTACTCCCAACCCAAAGGCAAAGCCGGTATATTTTTTGGGATCGATCTTCACCTCTTCCAGCACATGGGGATGAACCATCCCTGCCCCCAGAATTTCCAGCCAGCCATCGCCGCCGCAAATGCGACAGCCTTTGCCGTTGCAAAGTCCGCAGGAAATATCGACCTCGGCTCCCGGTTCGACGAAGGGAAAAAAGCTGGGACGAAAACGGACCTTGCGCTCTTTGCCAAACATCGTCTGACAAAATAGAGTGAGGATGCCTTTGAGATGGGAAAAACGGATGTGGGTGTCGACCATCAATCCCTCCACCTGATGAAACATCGGCGAATGGGTGACGTCATCATCATGACGATAAACCGCCCCGGGGCAAATCATATAAATCGGCGGCTTCTGATTCTTCATCGTCCGTATCTGCACCGGCGACGTATGCGTGCGAAGCAAGAGTGGCGAAGGCGATGGGGCAGCGTTTCCCCCGATATAGAATGTATCTTGCATCTCCCTCGCGGGATGATCGGCGGGAAAATTGAGCGCTTCAAAATTGTAATAGTCACTCTCGACATCGGGACCTTCATAAACTGAAAAACCGAGATTCAAAAAAAATGTCTCGATCTCTTCATTCACCAGACTCAAAGGATGCCGAAACCCGCGCCCGGTATCGAGACCGGGAAGGGTGATATCAATCGATTGTGCGCTGAAAAGAGATTCTTTGTCTTTGGCTTCGAGCGTTTTTTGCAAAACGACAAGGCGTGCTTCGATGTCCTGTTTGACCTGATTGGCCGCCTGCCCCACCAGCGGGCGATCTTCGGGAGTGAGACCGCTCAAACCTTTGAGCACCTCGGTCAGTTGACCCTTCTTCCCCAGAAGATGAACCCGAAATTCCTGCAGTTCCTTCAGATTTTGAAAGGAGGCCAGAGCCTTGGTGGCGTCTTGGCGCAAGGACTCTATTTTGGCTAGAAGTTCCTCTTTCATTCTTGGGTCTGATTACGACTTCGCCATTTCAACCAGTTTTGCAAAATCTTGCGGCTGTGTCGCTGCAATTTCCGCCAGCATCTTGCGGTTCAAGCCGATTCCTTTTTCTTTCAGGGAATGGATGAAGCGATTATAGGGAAGCCCCATCTCTCTTGTCGCGGCGCTGATGCGAACCTGCCAGAGTTGTCTGTAATTGCGTTTGTTCTTTTTGCGATCGGCATAGGCGTAGACCAGCGCGCGATCGACCGCTTCTTTGGCGGTTCTGAACAACCGACTGCGTCCGCCGTAATAACCTTCGGCAAGTTTCAACACCTTTTTGCGGCGCTGTCTCGCTTTTGTTCCTCGTTTTGCACGTGCCATGGTAACCTCCGTTAAAAACTAAAATTATATTTTCTATCCATACGGCAACAACCGCTTGATGCCCGGGGCATCGGCCGCACTCACAATACCACCCTTACGCAGATGGCGTTTCTGGGCGCGCGATTTGGAGCCCATGATGTGCCTCAAATAGGCTTTCTTGTATTTCACCTTGCCCGAGGCGGTGATTTTGAAACGTTTCTTCGCTCCCTTATGTGTTTTTTGTTTTGGCATATGTTCCTCTTTAAGATTTTTTGCCGGGTGTTGTATTTGGCGCCAACACAGCCGACAGCATCTTTCCCTCAAATTTGGGCGGTGAATCCACTTTGGCCAGCTCACCCAGTTGGGCGATGATATCTTTCAACACCTTTTCTCCCAGATCCCGGTGCGCCATTTCGCGCCCGCGAAATTTCACCGTGATCTTGGCCTTGTTGCCCTCTTCCA
>JAUSII010000116.1 GCA_030648035.1 Deltaproteobacteria bacterium
CTGGCTGGCTGGCTGGCTGTGCAAATTATGGGCCATCATGTGATGTGAATCGAGCACTTTCTGAATTAGCCACAAAGTATCCACGCACGCAACTTTTCTTTTGATGAGACGCATTAAAATCTGGCAGTCAATACTCGGAAAATATTTTCGGATGTCGCACTTCAAAACGTAGGCATTTCTTCGGGCAAATTTTTGAAACCGGTCCAATGCCGCATGGGTCCCCTTTTCTTTTCGAGTGGCATAAGAGTCAGAAATAAACGTCGGCTCAAAGATCGGCTCCAAAATATTGTGAATGGCATGGTGCACAACTCTGTCGCGATAAGGGGCGGCACTGATGATTCTCTGTTTGGGTTCGTAAATGGTAAAGTGGTGATATTGGCCAGGTTCATAGCGTTTTAACGACAAATCTTTATGCAACTGCCACAACTCTTTTTCGAGATAAAAATTAAAACGAGCGACCGGCTTTTTGAACCGCTTGCCTCTTTGAGATAAACGAGAGGCCTTTAGCAAATTTTGAAAAGCAATAATCTGTTCGTAGAGATGGTCGAAGGTTCTCATGTTTTGGATTTTTGCTGTTTGAGCCAACCGCCCAACTGCACGCCGATCTCGTTGATCATTTTTGAAATGACTTCGTAACGATGCAGGGGAATGATCTTCAGATCTTTGCACAACCGAACATAATAGCGGGCCTTCTCCAATTTGACATTGGCCTTTTGTAACAAGATTGATTTCTCTTTTGTGAAGCAGGCCTCCAAAAGCAGTTCCAGAATATCAAAACTGATTGATTCAAGCCGTTCGCCCAACTGATACCGTTCGGACCTTGGAAATTTGGCGACTTGAGGAATGAGATAGAGCAGAAAATCGTAGACTCTCGTTATAATTTGTGGAGTTTCTCGCATAAAAATATCTCGGCCCCATTTGTTTGCCACAAATGGGGCCGAGGGTAAAAGGGTAAAAGCAAAAAGGGTTAACTTATAGAGTCCTGGGGCGCAGCCAGCCGAAAACCCCTATAGTTGCTACGAGACACGGGCTGAAGGAGGTCGCGGCACGACGCGCGCAGGTACCCCGGATTATTGCTGCCCCAGGAGCCGCCGCGCAGAACTTTAAAATCACCACTCACAAGGCCTATTGGATCGGTTACGGCTCCTCTTGGATAATCTCCATACCAACTTCTTGTCCATTCCCAAACATTGCCTGTCATGTGGCGCAGACCATTAGGCAAAGTCGGATATTTGGAATCATTCACATCGATAGTAGAGCCCGCATTAAAATGAGCCTCGGTTTTGACCAACTTTCCGCTCGGTGTGGCATATTCGCGCGGTTTTCTCTCTCCACGAACCACACGCGCGGCATATTCCCATTCAGCCTCTTCCGGAAGACGAACGGCATGCAATGCACTAAAAACAAATGCATCATACCAATTCACATTTATAGCAGGCTGACCGGAACCATCAAAATTTGCGGGGGGAGTGTGATCGGCAATATGAACAAGATTCAATGCGCCGATTAATCTGGCCGCTCCACCTTTTGCAATTTCTCCCGCATCGGGAATCAACCGATCTAACGAAGATCTGATTTCAGCGGAAGAACTTCCCAAAGCCAACAATTTTTCCACACCGGTTTGGCCATCGGCTCCAATCAGCGCAAAACGATTGGCTCCCAATGACGCGGCAAATTTGCCGTAGGTTTCGTTGGTAATTGGATTGCGACCCATTCTGAAATTGGAAACGGTGACCGGATGTTCCGGAGCATCCTCGAAACGACTGGAACCCATTGTAAAAGTTCCTCCTTCGATGGCCACCAAACTCGGTGCAATGGTTGCAAAATTTGCGGCGGCCATACCTGCCAAATCGGAACCCATAATCAGTGACATTGTATCCTCCTTGATTTGTCATTCTGAGCCGCAGGCGAAGAATCCAGTGGATCAACGGGATCCTTCGCTTCGCTCAGGAGGACAACATGTTATCATCGTTCACATATTACTTATCGTCACAATGCAGAAAAAGTTGCTTCATCAAACATAAAAATTTTTATGACTTTTTTATAGTGGAGTGTAAAAAGGACTGAAGTGCAAAAATTTCAAATAATTCCGGCTAGTTATCTGATGACCGCTTTGTGTTTCTAACTCATCTCGCGTCTCTGCTCCAGCGCTTTGGCCAGAGTGGAGGCGTCCAGGTATTCGAGTTCGCCGCCGACGGGGATGCCGGAGGCGAGGCGGGTGATGCGCACTCCCAGGGGTTTAAAGAGGCGGGAGAGATAAAATGCGGTGGCGTCACCTTCCACATTGGAGTTGGTCGCCAGAATCAACTCTTTGGGGCCGCCGTCTTTCAGGCGCTCCAACAATTCCTTCACCTTTAAATCATCGGGGCCGATGCCATCCAACGGGGAGAGAGCGCCGTGCAAGACATGATAGCGGCCGCGAAAGCTCGATGTCTTTTCGACCGCGGTCACATCGGAGGGCTCTTCCACCACGCAAATCAGATGGGCCTCGCGTCTTGTATCAGAGCAGATACGGCACGGGTTTTCCTGCGTGATGTTGCAACAGACCTGGCAGAGTTTTATTTTTTCGTGCAGATCTTTCAGCGCCTCGCTCAAATCCCTTGAAATTTGTTTGGACGATTTGAGCAGAAAAAAAGCAAGCCGCGTGGCGGTCCGCTCTCCCACTCCGGGCAATTTGCCCAGGGCATAAATCAGTTTGTCGATGGGGCTGGTCATTCCTTGTTCTCCACACGCACCTCTTCGACGACCGCGCCG
The DNA here is from genome assembly GCA_030648035.1 of Deltaproteobacteria bacterium. Classification (GTDB taxonomy): domain Bacteria; phylum UBA10199; class UBA10199; order SPLOWO2-01-44-7; family SPLOWO2-01-44-7; genus JAUSII01. The sequence goes on from JAUSII010000116.1 coordinate 2,755, forward strand.
AGAATATTGGCGGCTTCACGGACTGAATCGTGCTTCAAGGCCGCCTCCTGCAATATTTTTCTGCGCGACTGCGTTTCATCCGGCAGGGGCACGCTGGAAGAAGTGGAATAGACCAGTTTCAATACATAGGGTTTTCCAAAAAATTTGAGAAAGATCGCCTCGACCTGTTTTTTGCGATCTTCTTCCATAAGCATTTCACCATAAATCGAACCGGTTTCAAAACCGATCTCAATGGCCATGGCCCCCATCGAAACCAGACGCCCATGATTGAGAATGGAAATAAGACGCGGATTTTCTTTCTGGAGCCAGACGAGGAACGGGTCCCAAGTTTTGCCTTCGCTCTTTTCTTCTTTTATTACGGAGGACGTTGGAACAACGGATGGAGAGCTGACGCCCACCCCACCCGATTTGGCGACCCTTTCCAACTTGGCCAGAATCTCTTTGAGAGGGACCACCTCTGCAATCAGCGTCATCCGCACCAGCAACACATCAAAAAGCATTTTGGGAAACGAGGAACGGGCAATCTCTTCTGCACCCGCATAGGCGAGCGAAAAAAGCTGGTCGATCTCTTCGGGAGCGGCAAGCGCACTCATCTCTTTTAATGCGCGCACCTCTTCTTTGGCAAGCTCCGCCCAGTCGGGAACGTCACCCAACGTTTTTACCAGCAGCAAATTTCTAAAACCGGAAACCATATCAAAAGCGAGCCGATTCAAATCGGCCCCGGCCTGATAAAAAAGATGCAACTGCTCCAGCGCACTTTTCCGGTCTCTATTCAAAACCGCTTTCAACAATCCCCAAAACTGCGTGCGATCAAGAAAGCCGAGCATCGTTTTCAAATTTTCATAACCGACGGTTTCACCCGAATAGGCAATCGCCTGATCAAACAGACTCTGCGCATCACGCAGGCTCCCGCCCGCCTCTTGCGCGACAAGGTGCAGAGCGTCGTCATCTATCGTCACCTTCTCCGACTCGGCGATTTTTTTGAGATCGATGACCAGTTCTCCCACCGGAATTCGTTTGAAGTCATAACGCTGACAGCGCGACAAAATAGTGGCGGGAATTTTATGGACCTCGGTGGTGGCAAAAATAAAAATCACATGCGGCGGCGGTTCTTCGAGCGTCTTGAGCAGGGCATTGAAGGCGGGAGCTGAAAGCATGTGGACTTCATCGATGATATAAATTTTGTAGCGGCCTTTGGCGGAAAGATATTTCACCTTTTCGCGAATTCCACGAATATCCTCAACGCCGTTATTGGAAGCGCCGTCGATCTCCTGCACATCCATCGACCGACCTTCCAGAATATCGACGCACATCGCACACACATTACAAGGTTCTCGGCTTCCAATTCCCTTTTCGCAATTGAGCGCCTTTGCCAGAATGCGCGCGACGGTTGTTTTGCCGATGCCGCGTGCGCCGGTAAAAAGATAGGCATGATGAATGCGCCCGGTGGCCAGTGCGTTCTGCAAGGTCTGCGTGACATGAATCTGCCCGATGACCTCTGCAAAAAGTTGGGGGCGATATTTGCGGGCTAAGACCTGATAAGACATGCTTGACTGGTAACTTAGTTAAAAGTTAGATGCAAGAGATGAAAAGGATTATCTGTCTGGATATCGGCGACAAAAGAATCGGTATCGCCATGAGCGACCCGTTTGGCATGACCGCGCAGGCGCTGGCCACCCTTCAACGCACCACCTTTCGCGCCGATGCCGCCAAAATTCTGGAAATTCTGAAAGAATATCAGGTCGGTCTGGTTCTGATCGGCCTCCCCCTCAATTCCGAAAGCCAAGAGGGTCCGCAGGCCAAAAAAGTGCGGCATTTTGAGGGGGGCCTGGCAAAATTCTTGAAAGAGAAGAATCATGCCGCCACCATCGAATGGGTCGATGAAAGTTTTTCCTCCAGAGAAGCGGAGGTTTTTCTTCTGGAAGCCGATTTGAGCCGAAAAAAAAGAAAAAAGGTGATCGACAAAATGGCGGCCGCCGTCGTTTTGCAGAATTATCTGGATGAACATGGTTAAAAGATTGTTCACCATTTTTGCAGTGTTGATTGTTCCATGCATCGCGCTGGCAATCTGGTTTTTTGTCTGGCTCACCACTCCCATTCTGCCAAAGACTCCGGAGATCACGATTGAAAAAGGAATGTCTCTGCATGCAATCGCCGCAAAACTCTCGGAGCAGAAAATTATTTCGCACCCGAGAGCCTTTGTTCTCTATGCACAGGCCACCGGCAGAGGGCAGGAACTCAAGGCGGGAGTCTATCTTTTTGACAAAGCGGTCACGCCGCAAACGGTGCTCGACTATCTGGCAAAGGGTGTGGTCTATGCCTTGAAAATTCGTCTGATCGAAGGATGGACCAATCTGCAAATGGTCAATCATCTGACCACTCTCCCTTTTATAAAAATTCCAAATTTCAAAGAAGAATTTCTGGCGCTGACCAAAAATGCGGCTTTCATAAAATCTCTGGAACTATACACACCGACACTGGAGGGTTATCTCTCTCCACAAACCTATTATCTCGCCCCCGGTTCACAAACGGCCGACTTTCTCACCGCCTTTGTGATGGAATTTAAAAAAGTCTATCAAGAGGCTCTGAAAGATCTCACCGTTTTGCCCAGCCTCTCGGAACATCAGATCGTCACACTCGCTTCGATCATTGAAAAAGAGACCGGCGCCGAAGAAGAGCGAACGATCATCGCCTCTGTTTTTTATAACCGCCTCGACAAGGGAATGCTGTTGCAGAGCGATCCAACCATTATTTATGGATTGAAACATTTCGATGGCGACATTCGCAAAGGGGACATCACGCACCAGAACATCTACAACACCTATGTCCACAAGGGTCTCCCGCCGGGCCCCATTTGCAATCCGGGCAGGGCTTCGATCTATGCCGCACTCCATCCGGCAAAAACCGATTATCTCTTTTTTGTTTCAAAGGGAAACGGCACGCACTATTTTTCGAAGACAGCGAAGGAACATTTGGAAGCGGTCAGAAAATATCAGATCGAGAGAACTCAAATAGTCCAGTGATAGATATCCAAGCCCTGCAAATACCAGCGGCCGGAACTTTTTTGAAAAAAGAGACGGACACTTTGCCAGTCCATATTGCCATTCTGCTCCGACCCGGACCAGGCAAGATCAATAAAGGGAAGTTTGCCGATCATTTTATCGACGGCATTGCCACTGTTGACAAAAATATTAACGCCGCGGATATCGTGACTTTTGGCTATTTTGGAGAGTTTGTCATACCAGACAGCTCCAAAATTGCCGGTGATCGGTTTGCCCGTTCCATCCTGCCGCCCCCACCAGCGACTGTTGTTTTCTTTAAAGAGACGGCCCAATGCGGGGCAAGTTAGCCGGACATTATATTGGCCCAGATAGCGAAAAACAAAACCGGCCCCCGGATCACACATGTTTTCCCACTTTGTTCCATCCTGATCGAGAAGCCCCTGAACAAATTGATTCACCAGCGGCTCCACCTGTTTGTAAAATTTTTTGTCTCTCCCTTCCGATTTGGAATATTTGATCTGCGGTGCCTCTTGCGCCTGCAAGTTAAAAGAGGCAAAAGAAAAAACGAGAAACAAAAAAAGCATTCCATATTTCATGAGGCCCTCCACTGACGTCCCATGATGCGCTCAAATTCTTGTGGCGAAGTGATTCCCTTCATCACCAGTCGTCTGGCCGACTCACGAAGCAGGACAACGCCGGCCTCGGTCAGAGATCTCTCTGCGTCATCGCGTAATTTTATATCCTCGGCTCCACTGAACACATAGGCCAGCACTTCGTTTGTCGGCGGAACAACTTCATAAATGCCGATGCGCCCATTGTATCCGGTATTCTTGCACTGCCTGCATTTTCCACTACTGAAAATTTCGGCGCGAGCCAGACTCTCCCGTGTCATCCCCAGAAGATCGGCAACAGTGGATGGATCGGATATTTTTTGTCGACAGTGCGGCTCTGTGCAGAGTCGTCGCACGAGTCTTTGCGCCACAATCCCCCTCAACACGTCGGCCAACATATGACCCGGAACTCCCATCTTCACCAAACGTTGCACCGTGGAAAGAGCATCGTTGGTATGCAACGTGGAAAAAACAAGATGGCCTGTATCGGCCGCCTCCACTGCAATCTGCGCTGTTTCAGGATTCCGAATTTCACCAAGCATGATGATGTTGGGATCGGAGCGCAAAAAAGAATGCAACGCCTTTTCATAAGTCAGCCCTCTCTCAATTTGCATCTGTTCTACACCACCCGGCAGTCTATATTCCACCGGATGTTCCGCGGTGAGGATATGTATGTCGGGCCGGGCCAATTCTGTTATCAAGGATGCAAGCAGAGAGGTCTTGCCGGAACCGGTGGGTCCGGTCACCAGAACCAGACCGTTGGGCTGTGAAGCAAAAGCTCTCAACATTCCCAGTTGCACTCCATCCATTCCCAAACCATCCAAGTCAAAAATTTTCTGCGATCTTAAAAGTCTCATGGAAATGGCAGGGCCGTAAATGGTGGGACGGACCTCCGCGCGCACATCCATTGTTTCATCCCCGACCGTCCATTGAAAAACGCCACCCTGTGGAACCAGATGTATTTTGTCTGTCTCCATGTGGGCATCCGTTGCCAATTTTCTTACAACTCCTTGGGCATATGGAAGCAATCGGGCTTCATAATCTGCAAGATAAAGCGGTTCCAAAAGACCGTCTCTGCGAATGCGAACGGAGAGTCGTCCTTTTTGGGGGGCAATATGAATATCGCTGGTCCCTCTTCTATAAGCCTCATCCAAAATATTTTTAACAAGCTGAAGCACAAAAGGACTTTGCTCCGTAATCTGCTGGCTGGTATCGGCCCCAGCGGCGCGAACTGGAGCAGTACCAATATTTTCTATCGGCACAGGAGCGGCCGGCTTCGTCGCTCCGTCCTGACCATAAACGCGTTCGATCCCCACTTTGATTTCATGTTCAAAAGCAAAGACTGCTTGAATGGTATAACCGGTTGCAAAACGAATTTTGCCCAACAGTTCCAAATCCTCCGGCGAGGAAACAACAACATACAGAATACTTCCACTCCGCATATAGGGTAGAACACCCAGCTCCAGCGCCTTTGCCTTTGGAAAGTTTGAAAAAATATCTCCCATATCTGCAGGCATGCCATCCGTTAAAACTTCCGCCACATTGATAATGGGAATTCCGGTATCGGTCGTATGCTCGCTCAAAATAATTCTCAAACGATGAAGTTTTTCCTCTTCTCTAGCGGCATTCCAATGGCGCCCAATCACCGTCCAGAGAAAAGCGCCTCCCCTCGATGCGCTGATCCAACCCCGTATTTGAAGCGGAGTGGCCAAATTTTCGCTCAAGAGCTTTGCTACAATTTTCTGTTGTGCCGGGAGTGAAGAGGGAGGTTGTGTCACTGGCGCAATTTCACCGCCGGATGAAGGGCCGCCATTTCCCATTGCATATATTCGGTCGGGGATCGCCGCGAAGAGAGACGCGCGATCTGGTTTGGAAGGAACTCGGGATTGAAGCCAGGCAATAGCGGCAGGCTCCAGAACATCGGCCGGTGCCTCTGAATGGGGAACCGTCACGGGTATCACAAGGGAATCCAAAGCAGACGCAAGATTGGCCGTGGTGCAAAAAATTTCTGCAGAAAGGGCAACGTCACCGATGACTCTCATAAAATCAACCTCCACCATCCTCTTCGGCTACGCTAAAAAAAAGTTGCCTACAATAAATCCACTACAATAAATCCGCCTTTAAGCGGGTGGCCACAGCACTTGTGATGCGGTAGCCGACAGAAATAATCATGTCGAGGTTGTAGTATTCGATACTGCGCTGGACATTGCGATTGCCTTCCTGTCGAACTGTTAAGAAATCCTTAATAGTTGCCTCAGGCATAAGCTCTGATTCTTCAAAAATATTCTTGATGTGCATGCTGATATTGGGGACTGTTGTCTGGAACAATTCGGCGATTTGCTGTTGGGGGAGCCAAACTGTTTCATTGTCGAGCCGCACATCGATTTTGATCTCTCCATCCTCGGTGGAATAGACAAGGAATTGGCCCTTGCCGCTGGTGGTTGTTAAGCTGTTTGTTTTCTTTTGGTTCATGGTTGTTCAACTTTCATTTTAATCTCCACGGCTCATATGCCCAAAGCATCATCGAGTTTGTGCATTAAAAGACTGGCAAGAACGATAAAATGTTTCGCTCGTTTATCATCGATACTTATATTGGAATGCGCCTTTGGATTTCTTATTCCGGTCATTGAGCCAGAAAAAATTTGCATAAATCCCACTTGGATATTTTTTCCGTTTTCAGTGGAGAGATCATCAAGACTAATCACGGGATTATTAACCGAAAAAGCACGATTCATCAGAGTACTGCCATCAAGGTCATCACCAATTCTCTTTTTTACAATTTTTTTCACACAATCATTGATCTCCTTAAAAGCAGCCTCTACCGAATCAGCATAATGTCCGCTTTCAAAGCGAGAGCGGGAAATTCCAATAATGCGTGGATGTACAAGATTCCAAAAATCATATGATTGAATAAGTTGGGATGCATTTGGAAGATCCAGCTTCTTCTCTTCCAATCGCTGAATCAAACCTTCCAACATGCTTACCGTTTTGGGAATGCCTGCTGAAAAATTATGCTGATATTCATGATCAGACATTCCGACCGCATGTCCACCAGACCAAATATTGTGATATCGGTGTTCATGAAATTCTGGTGAGTTTTGTCCGAAAACTTCCCTGATTGTTTCTCTGACATTCGATTTAACGTTATTTATTTTCTGGTCATCAAAACGAATTTGTTGGGAATTGAGTTCTTGCACTTCTTCAATTCGGCGTTTCAGCTTGGCAATACCGGTTTCAATTTCACCTACACTTAAAAATGTTTTTGGCTCAATCACTGGTTCCACAATTTTATGTCTTGCCATAGTGTTTCCTCATTCCTTCCACGCCTCTGCCCCAAGAGGCAGCTCGTTAAGTTCTGCACGGGCTTCGCGCCATGTTGGATAGTGATGAGCCAGTAGTTCCAAGAATCGCTCACTATGCGTGGGCTCAATAAGATGTAGCATTTCGTGAACAATAACATATTCAACAAGGTCCTTTGGCTTCTTCACTAACTCTGTGTTGAGTCGAATGTGTCTCATCTTTGGGTTGCAGCCACCCCATTTGGTTTTCATGCGTTGCAAAAAGTACGTTTTGACTTTCACTCCGAGCTTTGGCTCCCATTTGGCGATCACAGATGGAACAAACTCATGAAGCAATTTTTTGTGCCATTCGTGCATGATCTGTGATTTTTTCACCTGATGGCTGGCAGGTCGTACACAAAGCGTGATCCGCTTGTGATCGATAATTACAGATGGTTTGGCATTTTTCTCAACCACGTTCAGCAAATGTCTGCGGCCCCACAAAAAGTGGCTTTCTCTTTCAATAAACTTCCTCGGGGATTCTCTTTCCTGACCAAGAAGTATCTCTTGTTGCCGCCGAATCCATTCAAGTTTGGAAATCGCATAGGCCCGTGCCACTTCAGTCCGGATGTTGTTGGGTACTGCGAGCGTGACTCGGCCATCAGGCGGATGGACCGACAAGTGAACATTCTTGATGGCCTTGCGGGTTACCTGAATGGCAATATCTCCAAGTTCGATGGTTTCAATCATGTGTACCTCGGCTGATTCTTGATAATTTCAAAAATGGCCCGCGTTGCCTTGCGATCCCTGTTCAAAAGTGGAAACAAGGCATTCAAAACCTGCTTTTCTCGAGTGTCGTCTCCCTTCCAGCCTGCCGGTGCCTTTTCTCTCATGGCAAGGTCGATCTGAAGTGCCAATGCAGACCGCTCATCATTGTCAGCAGGACATTGGAATGTATCGGTCTCAATATGTTGGAGATTGTTATACAGCACGATGGCGCTTGGATGCCCGTTGAGCCCAGACGGATGATCTGCTTTGTTATCCTTTTTTGCCATGCGATGAACAAGCGCCTCTGCCTTCTTAAGCCATTCTTCATACGCCTCGGTGCTGTCCCTTTTTTGATCAATGAGATCGCCTAGCAACTTGGATATTTCTTCGTAAAATCTTGGGTCGGTAAGCTGATCCCGGATGATTGTCTTGCGGACGTTGTTGATAATTCCTTCAGCAATGGCGTTTTTTGAAAGTTTTCCTTTTTCGTTGAGTTTTCTTGCAATGGCATCGTGAATGCCGGTCTCAATAATCATTTCAACAAGTGTGTAATTATCCAGGGTGCCCAAGGGATCCACAGGGTCAGCCTGAATGTAAGAATTGAGGAGATGACGCATGTCTGCTTCGTAGGGCTTGATATCAAGCTCTTCGCCGGAATGTCGTTTGATGGCCGCTCGTATGTCGCTAAAGAAAATTACTTCATTGTTGAGAGTTGCAATTTCAGCAGAGGAGTAGCCCGCTTCTGACAAATCCTGGGAAATCTCCGCAAATGCGCGCACAAAACCGGCCACCGTTTTGTAAAAAGCAATCCTCAATGCTTCCGTGTTGTTTAATGCATTCGGATCATTAGCTTCTCCACAAAAATAATGCAGGTACTGCTCGACTTCACGTGGATGCGGAACAGGGTCACAAAGATATTTCAGGCTCTCGCGGGCAACATCTAGTTTTTTTCGGCCTTCTTCGAGCCAGTTCTTGATTTTGACATTATTGTCGCCTTTGCCATCTTCGTCGATATCCAGCTCGTCGGAGTTGTAAATCGCGATGACTTCCTGCACGTCACCTAATAATTCTTTATAGTCCACAATGTAACCGTAATCTTTATCCTCACCATCCAGCCGATTTGTCCGACAGATGGCCTGAAACAGGTTGTGATCATGCAGTTCATTATCGAGGTAAATATAGGTACAGGATGGCGCATCAAAACCAGTCAGGAGCTTACTGACAACCACCAATAATTTGCAATTTGCAGGTTCTTCGATAAATCGTCGTTTGATTTCATCTTCGTATTGTTTCGTTGTCTGGTTATTTTCCAGCACAAATTGGGTGTAGGTATCAAACTTGTATCGCTCGTCACTATTGGCAGGCTCACGGGAAATCGCATTGTGATTGGGTTCATACGACGTGACAATGCCGCAGTATTGGCCAAATGCCGTATTTTTGAACAGGCGGTAATAGTGACACGCATCGTAGATTGATGCCGCCACAAGGATGGCTGTGCCACGGTCATTGTTGAGACGCGGCTTTAGGGTGAAGTCTTCAATGATGTTGGCCACAATGCGTTGTTTGCGTTCTCCGGCACTCATTAGCTTTTCCAGAGTCGCCCATGTCTTGCGCACAATGGCTTTCTGAAAATTATTCAGATTTTTTGTTTTCTGTTCAAACCACGCATCAATGGCCGCCTGAGAAGTCAGGCGTTGCGGCACATTGCGGGCTTCGTATTTTAGGTCTAATATCACCTTGTCCGCAACCGCTTCATGGAATTTGTAGGTGTGTATGTAGGTACCAAAAATATTCCGTGTGGTCTGTCTGTCCTTGAGCAAGAGCGGTGTACCGGTGAAACCTATGAAAATGGAATTCTCTAGCCAGCGTTTCATTTGTTTGTTCATGTCACCACCCTGGGTACGATGACATTCATCAACGAAGACATAGAAGCGTCCGAAAAGAGAGGGTGGTGGGCCTTGCAAATCTGCCGGATCGAATTTGTGAACAAGGGCACACAGCAAGCGGGGCATGGTGGCGCCAATTTTGGAAACAAATTCAGCCCGTGTCGTGATGCGCGGTGACGGCGAATTGGTGCCAATCACACCGGCATTCTTCATCACGCCCTCGATTTGTTTGTCGAGTTCGTCGCGATCAGTGACCACGAGCACGCGCGCCTCGGGATCAAACTCCATCAACCATTTGGCGATGAGCACCATCAAAATGCTCTTGCCGCTTCCTTGGGTGTGCCAGATCACGCCACCTTCTTTAAGACGAATTCTTTCTTGAGCGGCCTTGAAACCAAAATATTGATGGGGGCGGGGCACTTTCTTTTGGCCCCCATCATAAATAATGCAGTTCCTGAGAAGATCGAGCAGACGTTCTTTGTTACACATCTGAGCAATGGGTTTATCTAAATACTCACCTCTCCCAATGGCATTCTTGCCAAGAGTACCGGTCTCATCTTTCCATTCCACAAAAAATTGTTCCGGCGTGCCCGTGGTGCCATAGCGCAGACCTTGGGAGTCACTGCCAGCAAAAACAAATTGCACTGTTGAGAAAAAACCCTTGTTGAAGATTTCTTCCTGATTGGTGATGAGCTGACGAACACCATCGCCAATTTCTACGGAGCTACGTTTGAGTTCGATCACACCGATAGCAATGCCATTGAGATACAGTACCAAATCGGGCCTGCGCTCATACCCACCCTTGAGCGTCACTTCTTCGGCCACACCAAAATCGTTTTTGTCTGGATTGTCCCAATCAATCAAATGAACGGTTTCGTGGGCTTGACCTGCAGCAATTTGCACCGGCACGCCATAGCGCAATAATTGATAAGTGCGAAGATTGGCCTGATAAAGCTCAACGCCCGTACTGTCGGCAGCGGTTTCCAGCTTTTGCAGGGCTACCGAAATATGGGTATCGGAATATTCGCGTTTTTTCAGGTTAGCTTTAAGGAGTTCTGTTTCGATATTCCGGTTTTTTTCACGCTTCTGCCAATCGCCAAGGTAGTCATAGCCGAGATAATCCGGATGAGTTTTATCCGTAAACAGTGAGATAACACGATTTTGAGTCAAACGCTCTGAGCGTGGTTTAGTGGACATGATTAACCTCCGGCGTGACAAGGCGTGTTTTACCCGTGAGCAGTTCCTGCATCATGGCCTGCTTGAGGGCGCGGGTCTTCTCCCGCCGCTGTTCCAACACTACCAGCTCCGCGTCCATCTCCGTCAGCACCTCGGCGATGGCGGTTTGTTCGGGGAGTGCGGGCAATCGAAGCGGTGACTTGAGAAGCGCAACCTTGGACAAGTTGTAGCGGGTCGAGCCTTGAGCGAGTGACTTCATCAACTCGCGGCCTTCTTTACTCCTGAGGTAGTAAGCCAAGAACAATTCATCGGCCTCAGTGCCATCGTGAAACCGAAAGCCAAAGCAAAAGCTGTTCAAGTAAACGTCTCGAACTTCATCAAGCAGCACCGAACACATGGCGACTTCTTCGGGGGTCTCTGATGAGCCATTGAAGAACAGGTCGCCCTTTTTTGCGCGATTCTGAGACTCCGTCGGCGAGAGCTGCACATGCTCGAACGTTCCGCAATCAATCACGACGTTCGACATGACGTTCATGAAAGTGATGTAACGCGCAGAACCTTCGCCAAAGTCGGCTTTGGTTTTGCCGGTCAACCCGCCATAAGTTGACCCCACATCCCCCAGCCGCTTCACCTCCCACTCGCCGTGGAAGCCGGGGAGGCGGGTTTGGCCCGTGAGGAGTTGCTGCATGGCGGCCTGTTTGAGGTCGCGCTTCTTGGTGATGAGCTTGTCGAGGCTTTCGAGAAGGACATCGACATCAGAGAGGGCGGTGGCGATGGCGTGTTGTTCGGGAAGGGATGGAACGATAATCTGAAATTTTAATAAGTCTCGCGTGTAAATAGCAGCAACACTTGTAGTTCCAGTCGCGAGACCACGTAGGCGAGAAATCGCACCCTCTGTATTCATCGAGTAGTTTGCATATTCATTTGAGCAAACTTTCTTTTGATCGAACTCTAACCGCATGAGGTTGGAGTTGTAGTAAGCGCGTGGAAGCTCAGCTCGCCAAATGGCAACTTTACCGACCAAGTCCAATGTGTTTCGCGTATTAAACAAAACATCGCCATAAACGAGCCGGTGTGTTGGTTCTGGCATCACACCTGGGGTGATGAACTGCACTTTCGACAGGTCGAAATTTCCACGAGCAAGATTTCCCATCTTCATTAGTGGCAGTTCACCCTCCACGTCTTGATTCGCGTAATTTCCTCCAAGTCGTCCTTTTAACAGGACCGTACCGAGTGGTTTTAGATCCCAATCCTCCGGAATAACACCCACCTCGGTATGCTTATAACCGGGCTTCACCATACCGCTCCCATTCTCTTCAAATGCCCCTCAACAAGGGTGGAGAATTCGGCGACTGATTCTTCCAGTTTGGGCAGAGGTGTTTCATAGCGTTCCGCGAGCTGGCGAATTCTTCCGGTGAGCGTTTGTGAAACACGATCGAGTTCGCCTTGTACAGCAGTAGCAATTGTGGCCAACCATTTGTCATCCACGACAAGTGTTTTGATTTCGCTCTCGGTGAGTTTTGGGTATTTCTCGGCAATTTTATTTTCTAAATCTTCCTGTGCCGCTTTAAGACTGGTTTTAATGGTGGCTTGCCGCTCCAAAATCACAGCATAGTCTTGAAGTGCCTGCCGCTCATCATCGTAATCAGGATCTTTACCGATTTCCTTGAGTCGAGCCTTCACTCCCTTGACGGTGATCTTTTGTTTGTCGCCTTCACCTTCAATCACTTCCGCAAGCAGTCCATCCTCGCCACTTTGTTCCTCGCGCTTTTCGTCAAGCTCTTGTTCAATGGTGGCAAGTTCGGATTCAAAGCCTGATATGACATCGCGCTCGCCGCTGAAGTAGCGGGCAATCAGAATTTCAGCAGGAACAAGATCCGATTTGAAACGGCGATTGCCGCGCTTGAAATCTTCTTTTTCTGGCCAGACAAGTTTATTATCTTTGTTTTTGATCTGACAAATTTCTCGAGGCGGGGCGCCTTGCTGCCAGCCAACTGCAGAAATCAGGTAAGCGTCGTCCTGCATGGTTTCTGCCCAATAATCCATCATGTGTTGATAGATATCGTAGGCATCCAGCAGAGGTGCAGACTTGAAAGTGGCGAGGAGACTTTCGGCAATGTTTTCAATAAGCGCCTTGGGATGACCGTTTTGATCAAAGCCATTCAATTGCAGCGCATTGGTTTTTTTCCAACCGGCAAAAAGCAAGGTGGCCGATTTGTGGAATGCAGTAAATTCGGGGTGACTAAAAATGGCAGGCTTCACTTCAGTGATGGGAAGCGGCAGCTGATAATAACCGGAGCGGAGTACCTTGAACAGTGCTATGCGCAAGCCGGGCATGATCTTCCAGTATTTAGCCAGCGCATCAATATCGTATTCAGGGATGCCGCCACGCAAGTGCCCGTCTATATCCTGCAAATCTTCAGGTTCTGTACTGTCGATGTAACGCGGGAGATTGAGGTTGTAGTCATTCTTTGGATTCGCAATCTCTTCAACAGGTACCATCCGAGCATAACGCGGATTACTTTCATCCTGCCGTCTAAATATGTCCACGATCTTGTGGATGTCCTGTTCACGCAGTCGATTTTTTGGACCATCCTTGCGAAACCCCTTTGAAGCATCAATCATGAAAATACCTTTGCGTGCCGTGGCATTTTCTTTGTCGAGCACAAGAATGCAGGCAGGAATACCGGTTCCAAAAAAAAGATTGGCCGGCAAACCAATGATGCCCTTGAGAATGCCAGAGCGCACAAGTTGCTGGCGGATGCTGGCCTCGGCATTCCCTCTAAAAAGCACACCATGTGGAAGAATGCAGGCCGCTTTACCGGTGCTCTTCATGGAGCGAATGATGTGCAAGAGGTAAGCGTAATCGCCTTTTTTTTTGGGCGGCACTCCCCATGTAAAGCGCTGGTAGTCATCGCCTTTGCCGCTTTCACCAAGCGTGAGGCCTGTGGACCAAGTTTTGTCTGAAAAGGGTGGATTCGCGACAACATAATCATAGGTGCGGAGTTGCACGCCATCGAGAAATTTGGGCTTCACCAATGTGCCTTCACCACCGGATTGAATGTTCGCGGTGGGAAAATCATGCAGGATCATGTTCATTCGGGCAAGACCAGCGGTCGTGCTGTCCTTCTCTTGCCCTTCAAGTGTAATTCGCTTTCCTGATTCAGCTGCGACTTTTAACAACAATGAACCAGAACCACAGGTCGGGTCGTAGGCGGTTGTACCCGCAACTGTGTTTGCGGGTGATACGCCCAGCACCTTGGCAATGATGCGACTGACTTCCGAAGGAGTATAAAACTGTCCCTTGCTTTTACCGCTCTGCGTGGCGAAGTGCCGCATCAAATATTCGTAAGCATCACCAAGAATGTCATCATTTTCAGCACGGTTTTGAGAGAAATCTAGTGCAGGGTTTTCAAAGATACTGATAAGGTTTCCAATTCTTTCAACCTTTGCTGGACCATCACCAAGTTTGTTTGGGTCATCAAAATCCGGAAAATCACTGCGAGCAAGATTGGTATTGGAGTCAACCAGAGGCTTGATTACCTGAGTATTAATGAGCTCGCCGATATTCGATTTGCCTTTGAGTGCAGCCATGTCTTTGAAAGTCGCACCCTTTGGTATAACAATCGGTGGCTCAAAGCCGTCATAGTCTGCATATTTGTCGGAAACATATTTGATGAACAACATGAACAAAACGTAATCTTTGTATTGGCTAGCATCCATGCCGCCCCGCAATTCATCACAGGATGCCCAAATGGAGGAGTAGAGATCTGATTTCTTAAGTGCCATGAGTTAATAGCCTTTCTTTTTTCCAACTGTAGCTTTCTTTTTTTTGTTGCGACTCACTGTCAGACCGCACCCAATCATCCACCTCGGACAATTTAAAACGCAGCAGGCGACCTGCTTTGTGTGCTGGGAAATTTTTGGTTTCGATCCAAATTGACGCCATCCATTCCACCTGGCGGAGAGGGTGGGATTCGAACCCACGGTACCCGTGAGGGCACACCGGTTTTCGAGACCGGCCCGTTACAACCACTTCGGTACCTCTCCAAAAATCCAAAATCTCTCTTAGAATGGACTTCTCGGCAAAGCAATAAACAAAAAGCCCCTCCCAATATGGGAAGGGCCAATCTTTTAAGATAAATGCACGTCTTACGGTCTTGTAACCGTACTATGATCCAGAGTGACTGCAGTCTGTGCCAGCGCTCTGCCGTGGATCACGGCGCCGGTGTTCAAAACAATCGCTGTCTTGGACAATATGGTTCCCTTGAAATCAGCTGTTGTTCCAAGAGTGGCCTGACCGGCGACCTGCCAGAAAACGTTCTTGGCCTGTGCTCCGCCTCTCAAATGCACCTTTCTGGCGCTGGCCTGGGTAAGGTTTCCCGCGATCTGAAAAATCCAGACATCGTTTGCGCTACCCGAAAGTGTGACATCGGTGGACATTAAAACATTGCTACTCCACTTGTAGAGACCCGGGAAGAGGGTCAGTCCGCCAATCTGTCCGGCACCCAGTTCCGTAAAATCGGGTAATGTCCGACCGGCCGCATCGGCGTAGGCAATTTGCATGTCACTGATGGCCGCAGTTAGTAATGTGGCGTTATTCACCCTGCATGGAAGAGGACCTGCCGCATCGACGGAATATATTGTCCCTGTCACTTCATCACACGTTACAAGAGTAGCTGTGCCGCTGATGGGACTGGATCCAATGTCTCCAGTGATAACAGACAAAGGAACGTCCGTGACTCCTGATTTTGTCAGAACCGCAAACGCACCCGCTGTTCTAAGGGCTACCGGTGCCGGGCCTGCCACTTTAACGATCGAGTAGCTCCAGGACTTGTTGATAAACAAATTATCTGCAGTCACCAGCCCGACGAGCATCAACACAACATAGGTGATCGGCTTCATATAAATCTCCTTCTTTGATGATGGTTAGACTTCTTTCCTGCCCCTTTGATTCATGCGACAGAATTATAAGAGAAACAGAGGGAGGACAATCGGGGCAAACAGGATTATGGACTGGGGGATTTCACTACGGCAAACGACTAACGAACACGCCTGCCAGCGCGACCTGCGGGGCGAACCTTGATTTCAACGTAGGGCTCCACACCCGGCACCGTGCAACGGGGGAGCGGTTTATCCAGTGCTTTTTCAATCGATTGGATCATCGGCTTGTCCATCCAGGTGGCAATGGTCGACACAAGCCCCAGAGCTCCGGCGCGTGCGGTTCTTCCGGCGCGATGGATATATTCTTCCACCGCTTCGGGAATGTTGAAGTTCACAATATGCTGAATGCCCGGCACATCGATCCCGCGTGAGGCGATATCGGTCGCCACCAGAATGCGATGTTCCCCCTCACGGAAACCTTGCAGGGCATCGGTACGCTCTTTTTGCGACCGGTCGGAATGAATTTTGTCGACCGGGTGTCCCTCTTTTTCAAGCACCTGGCAAATCCAGTCGGCATCGCGTTTCATGCGTGTGAAGACCAGCGTTGTTCCCAATTCCTGATTAAGAAGGCCCAGCAGACATTTATTTTTGTCTTTTTGTTCCACCAGATAAAGACGGTGGGTGATCCCCTCCGCCGCCTTTCCCTTGGGAAGAATGTCGATGCGAATCGGTTCCTGCAAAAATTGTCGTGCGAGTTTTTCAATCGCAAAAGGCATGGTGGCGGAGAACATCATCGTGTGTCTCTCCCGCGGCACCGCTTTGAGAATGCCCAGCATCTGCGGCAAAAACCCGAGATCGAGCATGTGATCGGCCTCATCCAAAACCAGTTCTTCGATATGGTCGAGCTTCACATTCCCCCGCTCCATATGATCGACCAGACGACCCGGTGTGGCGACAATAATGTCGGGATTGTTTTGCAAATCGCGGATCTGGGGCCCCATGCTGACGCCGCCAATCACGCAAACCGTGTGAAGATTGTGATGCTTGCCGAAAAGATCGAGAAACGCCTTTGTCTGCAGGGCGATTTCGCGGGTGGGGCAAAGAATGAGCCCCCGCAAACCCTTGCCATGCAAAAGTCTCTCGGCAATGGGCAGAACAAACGCGGCGGTTTTGCCGGAGCCGGTCTGCGCCAGACCGATGATGTCTTTCCCTTCCAGCGCCGGAGGAATCACCTCCAGCTGGATGGGTGTGGGGTGTTCAAAACCGACGCGGGTGATCGACTGAAGCACCGGCTCCGAGAGTTTGAGCGAGGCAAACGTCTGCTCGGTCGTCTCCACCGGATGCTGTCCGAGCAAAACAATTTCTGGATCTTTTGGATCTTTTTCCAACATGGCGGGTCTTTTAGCCGAACCGATCCGGATCCACAAGACGAATTTGCATTATAAGTGAATCGCATTTATGATGCGCTCCGATGAGTGAAACACTCCTGATTGCTTTTGGGTTGTCGGTGCTGTTGATGGCCCTCAATTTTTTTGCGCCACGATTGCGCCGCATCCCCTTCATCCCGGAACATGCCACCACCTCTTTCATCGGAGGTTTCTCCGTCGCCTTTGTCTTTCTGGAACTTCTTCCCGGTCTGGCAGAACATGGCAAAACGATTGGCACACTCCTCTCCGAAACGGGCACCATCACCCCGATCAAAGATCTTCTTATCTATATCGTTGGACTCGCCGGCTTTCTCACTTTTTTTGGTCTTGAAAAACTGGCCCAGCGTAAAAAAGAGATGCGGGTCGCCCCCAAAAAAATGGACTTTCTGCTCCACCTTTTGGCTATGGGAGTGGCCAACACCCTCATGACCTATACCCTTCCGATCAACGTGGAGGCCGAGGGATTTTCGTTTGCTCTTTTGTTCACCCTCGTGATGGGACTCCATTTCATCGTCGTCGATCGGACCATGGAGCGGCATTTTCCAAACCAGTTTCATTCCTTTGGCCGTTTTTTTCTGATGGCCAGTATTTTGCTGGGATGGATACTCGCTTATATCACTGAACCCGACGATGTTTATATTGTGGCCATGCTGACCGCTTTTATCGGCGGCTCGGTTTTGTTGAACGCCTTCAAGGAAGAGATCTCTCTCTCACACAAAACCAGTTTTCACTGGTTTCTGGCCGGCAGTGTTTTTGGCACACTGCTTCTGGTACTGATTACAAAATCCATTTGATTTTTCTGTGGGGAACACCTAAAGAGCCCCATGGCTAATACAAATGAAGAACCGGTAAAAATCATTTTTTCGATGGGCAAGGTCAGCCGGATTTATCCCCCCAAAAAACAGGTCTTGAAAGATATTTCGCTCGGGTTTTATTACGGCGCCAAGATTGGCGTGCTCGGGTTGAACGGCTCCGGCAAAAGTTCTCTTTTGAAAATCATCGCCGGTGTCGACACCGAATATCAGGGGACTTTGAGCTGGGCCAAGGGTTACACCGTCGGCTTTCTGGAACAGGAGCCTGCACTCGACCCGAATAAAACCGTCAAAGAGATTGTTCAAGAGGGGGCCGAAGAGACGGTCAACCTTCTCAAGGAATTTGAAGAGATCAACAACGCCTTCGCCAATCCGATGAGCGACGACGAGATGAACAAACTTCTCGACCGCCAGGCCAAGGTGCAGGAAAAACTCGATCAGACCAACGCATGGGAACTCGACTCCAAACTGGAACTCGCGATGGATGCCCTGCGTTGCCCGCCGCCTGATGCAAAAATTTCAGAAATTTCCGGTGGAGAAAAAAGGCGCGTGGCGCTTTGCCGTTTGCTTCTCAAAGAGCCTGATGTGCTTTTGCTCGATGAACCGACCAATCATCTCGACGCCGAATCGGTCTGGTGGCTGGAGCGTCATCTTCAGCAATACAAGGGAACCGTCATCGCCGTCACCCACGACCGCTATTTTCTGGACAATGTGGCCCAATGGATTCTGGAACTCGACCGCGGCCACGGCATTCCATGGAAAGGCAATTACTCCTCGTGGCTTCAGCAAAAAGAGGAGCGCCTCGCGCACGAAGAGAAAAGCGATCAGAAACGTCTCAAAACATTGGAGCGCGAACTGGAATGGATTCGCCAATCGCCTTCGGCCCGCAGAGCCAAGAGCAAAGCCCGCATCACCAACTATGAAAATCTGTTGAGTCAGGAGCGCGAAAAACTCGACGAAGAGATGGAAATTTATATTCCACCCGGTCCCAGATTGGGCGCCAGTGTCATCGAGGCGCAAAATGTTTCTAAGGCCTTTGGCGACAATCTTCTTTTTGAAAATTTGAATTTTTCACTTCCGCAGGGCGGCATCGTCGGCGTCATCGGACCCAACGGCGCCGGCAAAACCACACTCTTCAAGATGATCATGGGGATGGAGAAACCCGACGGCGGCACTTTTAAAGTGGGAGAGACGGTGAAGCTGGGCTACGTCGACCAGAATCGTTTTGCTCCGGATGACAAACGGAATGTGTGGGAATGTATTTCCGGCGGCGCAGAGACGATCAAACTGGGCCATCGTGAAATCAATTCGCGCGCGTATGTCGCCCGCTTTAATTTTTCCGGCACTGATCAGCAAAAACCGATCGCCGTTTTGTCGGGAGGCGAGAGAAACCGCGTTCATCTCTCGATGACACTCAAAGACCCGGGCAACGTGTTGCTTCTTGATGAACCGACCAACGATCTCGACATCAACACCTTGCGCGCGCTCGAAGTGGCGCTGGAAAATTTTGGCGGATGTGCCGTCATCATCAGCCACGATCGCTGGTTTCTGGATCGCATCGCCACGCACATTCTGGCGTTTGAAGGAGATTCGCAGGTCGTCTGGTTCGACGGCAACTTCGCCGAATACGAGGCCGACCGCCACAAACGCCTCGGCGCCGAAGCCGATCAGGTGCATCGCATCCACTACAAAAAATTGAAGAGAAACTAGGCATGTTTGTGTTATAAAGCGTGCATGCCCAACTTTCCGGTCTCCCCGGCCAAACAACTGGCGTTGTCGGAATCGATGAAGCAATATAATGTTCACGAGGCCGACCTCGAGGAGAATTTTATTCGCGGTTCCGGCTCCGGTGGACAAAAAATCAACAAAACCTCGTCTTGCGTTCAGCTTCTGCACCTTCCCAGCGGCATCGAGGTGCGATGCCAGGCCACGCGCTCGCAGGCGATGAACCGTTTTTTCGCGCGCAGACTTCTGGTCGAAAAAATTGCCAACATTGTGGAGGGCAAAAAGAGCGCCGAGCAACAGCGCTTTGAAAAAATCCGCAGACAAAAACGCCGCCGCTCCAAACGGGCCAAAGAAAAAATGTTGGGAGAAAAAAAACATGTCTCCAAAAAAATTCAGCGCAGGCGTGTTTCAGAAAATGATTTTTAAGAAGTGACAGACCCCGTCTTTGCCCGAACACTCTCCGCCCCCTGTGTATCCCCAAGTTCTGTAAAAATCGCCAAGGCCTCTCCCAAAAGGATGGCGCAGGTTAATTGGATATTTGCAAATGTCGCGGCAGAAAAAGTTTGCGTCGACAAGTGGCGTTCCCGATACAAGACAGCGGCAAGTAATTTCGTTTCAGCCTGCATGCGCCTCACTTCTTGCGAGAAATAATGCATTTCCAAAGAGTCGATTTTTGCCGCCATCTCTTCAGCCTTTTGAAAATAACCACAGGCCAACTTCAAAAAACTGGGCGGAAGATGGGGAAGATCGGACACCAGACGATAAAGAACTCTCCCCGCTTCATAATTTAAAATCGCAACATCTTGTGCGTCCTTTTTGCGTTCCCGAATGGTCATCCATTCCATAAATATGGAGAAGGCATTCAACATGACAAGAAGAGTCCCCTTTTCTGCGGCGGCTTTGGACAATTGTTGCATCTGTATAAAATCCGATTTGAAAATCAATTCTGAAGCACGGACATATTGTCTGCGCTCCATATAGGCCCTGGCAAGCATCCGATACATCATGACAATATTTTGCAGATGTTGCGACGGATTGAGAAATCCAAGCACTTCAGTCATATTTTTTTCAGCCTCATCGTAATTATCAAGCAGAACTTCCACATGGGCAAGCGAAGTCAAAAAACTAAGCAGTTTGACTGGTTGCACTCCCTCACGCGCTTCACGAATGACATTCATGGCCAGCGTTCTGGCAAATTGGAGAGACTCCAAAGCCCTCTCCCGATTTTCCCCAAAAGACTCCAGATATTTTGCCCGAAAAATCAAAAAATGAAGGGCCGCGTCTTTCTCATCTTTATGCAATGCAATGGCTATCAACTTCCGGCAGATTTCCGGAATATATTCTCCCGCCACTTGTTTAAGATTGGCGTTTGGATCATTCGATGCAATTTCGCTGTAGCGTTCGAATGCCTCCACACCTTTTTTTAAAACAGCTTCGTCTTCCGATGCCGCTGCATCTTTGATCATCTTTTCAAACGAAGGAATGATAGCGGCCGCCAATGCAGAGGCGTTAACCGCAGGAGAGAAAGAAACAGGAGAGGACAAAAAAAGAGGGGCATATACCGGCTGTGTGCGGGGCTGCTGAAGCTCGCGCAAACGGCGGAGGTCATCAATCATCCAAGCTTCAGGAATAGTGTCATCGGGAGCCACCATTAAAAGGGAATCAAGAACACCCGTGCAAATGGAGGCAAAAGGAACAACCGATAAAGCAACATCATTAAAAAGGGCCATAACCCTATTCTCTTCGGCAAGTAACAAAAAAAGTTGCTTAGCCAAGACCCAGTTTCATTCCAGATGCCAACTGGCCGAATTTTTTGGCGGCCTGTTCCAAGGCATCGTTGGAAGCGTTGCGAATCGCCTCCACCAGCACATCGGTGCTGACGTCGGTCTTTAAAATACGAATCTGGCCGATCTTGTTTTTTTTCATATCCATCGTCACTTCGGCAATCTGTTTGGAATCGGTGGCAACCACCGGATCTTTGGACAACTCCTCCATCATCTTCATCAGCTCTTTGCGCTGTTTGAACATCTCTTTTCCCTGTTTGAATAAATTCATCTGAAGCCTCCTTTTCAAAGCCTTATGACTGATCGCAGACAAACCTGTCAACAATTCTCTCATAACATACTGACACCGACAAAATCTTCCGCGTGCTGGCCAAAAAAGGGTATTCGGGTACGCTATTAAATTTGGGTCGGACCCAAATTTATAGCTCGCCTCTCAGACATTTTATTTTTTTATCCCGGCCGATAAAATGTCTTCCGAGACGCCCCTCATACCTCTTTTTTCGCCAGCACGCGAAAGATTTTGACCGTATATTTATACAAACTATAAATTTTGTCAGTTCGAAGTGCTTCTGTGAAGGAAAGCGAGAGAAAGTGATTGGGAGGGCAAGCTGTCGGTTGTCAAGACCCAGCTTTGCTGGGTCGCGAAGCAAACTCGCAGAGTGTGCGGAGTTTCAATCAACCGACCCAAACCGAACAGCGGCCTCCCAAAGACCTTCTCTCGCTTTCCGTTACGGTTGTCGGAGAAAAATGCTGTGGACGAACTTCAATTTACGCGATATGTGCGCTTCACATTCTAAAAAGGAGAAAAATTTATGAAACTTTTAAAAGAGCTGACCGAAGCGTTTGGACCTCCCGGATTTGAAGATGAAATTCGCACCGTTGTTTTGCGCGAGCTTAAAGGTCTGGCTGATGATGTTCAGATCGACAAGATGGGAAGCGTTATTGCCCTCAAAAAAGCGACCGCCGGATCCAAAAAGAAACCTCTTAAAATCATGCTGGCCGGCCACATGGATGAAATCGGTTTTGTCGTCAAACATATCGACAGCAACGGCTTTCTGCGCCTCAATCCGCTCGGTGGCTTTGACCCCAAGACACTCATCGCCAAACGGGTGATGGTGAAGGCCAAAAACGGCAAAAAAATGCACGGCGTGATCGGCACAAAACCGATTCATATCATGAGCAACGAAGAAAAAACAAAAATGCCGCAACTCAAAGATCTCTTTGTCGATCTGGGATTGCCCGGAAACGAAGTGAAAAAAAATATTGAAATTGGAGCACCCGTGACACTATCCCAGGAATTTGTCGAATATGGCAATTTTGTCTCGTGCAAATCGCTCGACAACCGCATTGCCGTCTGGACGCTGGTGCGCGCCCTGCAAAAGATCAACGGAAAAAAATTGAATAGCGATGTCTATGCCGTCTTCACCACGCAGGAAGAAGTGGGGATACGGGGTGCCACGGCATCGGCCTATGGCATCGATCCCGATGTCGGGGTTGCCATCGACATCACCATCGCCTGCGACATGCCCGACATTTCTGATCACGAGCATGTGACAAAACTGGGCAGCGGAACGGCCATCAAAATCTGCGACGGATACACCATCAGCAATCCCAAAATGGTTTCGTTTTTGAAAAAGTTGGCGGAGAAAAAGAAAATCAAATACCAGTATGAAATTTTGCCGCAAGGCGGGACCGATGCGGGCGGAATACAGAAAGCCAAAGCGGGAGTGCCGGTCGTCACCCTCTCGCTCCCCACGCGCTATGTGCACAGCGTGGTGGAATCGGCCGACAAAAAAGATTTGCAAGCCACCGTCGATCTTCTGGCCGCATTTCTATTGGAAGCCCACGAAGGCGATTTTTCGTATAGTTGAGAGATAAAATGAAAAAAATATTTTGGCTCATATTGGGAATTTTAGTGATTACTTCGCCCGCATTCGCCGAACCATCCACCCAATGCACATTGAAGTTCGACATGACAACGCGGCCCATGTTTTTCACGCGTGGCAAGGGGACGGGCACCATCACCTGCGACAGTGGAGAGACGGCTAATATAATCGTGCGAGCCTATGGCGGATGGGTGACGTTGTTCCAAAAGAAAGGCATCGACGGCAACGGAACCTTTTCAAAGGTGGAGGATATCTCCAAATTATACGGGAGCTATACCGATTCTCAAACGACCGCGGGCCACTCGGGAGCTCTGGTCAAAACACCCATCGTCTGGAAGCGCAACATCTCGCTTCAATTTTCAGGGACTCCCAAAGGCTGGAACCCCGGCGCATCGATGGGCGAGTTCCGCATTCTTCCTGCCGAGAAAAAATAATTTATAATTTTTGAATCAGCTCGAGAGTGATTTTATCCAACCGGGTGACAACCGCATCCGCCATGGAGAGATCCTGAAAGGCCGGCATCATCGAGTTTTCAACGCCGATGGCTTTCATCCCTGCCCTCTTTGCCGCAGTGATGCCGTGGGTCGAATCTTCCAGCACAAGGCACTCCCGGGGTTCCAATCCCAACTTTTTGGCGGCGGAAAGAAAAACATCGGGAGCGGGTTTGGGATTTTTTACATCACTGCCGGTAACGATGGTGTCAAAATAATTTTCAAGCTGAAACTGTTTCAAAATAACATCGGCATATTCCTTAAGACCGGAAGTTGCCAATGCCGTTTTCATCTTCCAACGTTTCGCATTTTTCAAAATGGCATCCATCCCCGGCATCGGGCCGACGCCTTTGGCAACCAGCCCCATGAAATGCCGGTTGCGCGCCGCCGTAAATTCGTTGAGCCCCACTTTCAATTGAAAATGGTGAATCAGAAGTTCCATGATCTCGCGGATGCGCATGCCGTAAAATTTTTGGGTCAGGTGGGGCGAAACCTCGGCGCTGGTTTTTCCGAAAGCCGCCAGGGCCATGTCATTCGCGGCAAAATGGATTGCGGCACTGTTGATGAGTAGATCATCCATATCGAAGAGAATGGCGGCAATCGTCATTGCAGGGCCTCATAGCGAACCTCGACAATCTCGATCTCGCGCGGGCCCTTGGGTGAGCGAAATGAAACGACATCCCCCTCCCCCTTTTTGAGAATGGCTTTGGCGAGCGGCGACACCCAGCTGATGTGGTTTTTTTCAAAATCGATTTCATCCACGCCGACAATCGAATAGGTTTTTAAACTTCCCTCTTCGTCTTTGAGAACCACCGTGGCCCCGAAAAAAATCTGGTCTGATTTTCTTTTGGAAGGGTCGACCACCTCGGCCGCATCGAGCCGTTTGGTCAAAAAGCGGATGCGCCGGTCGATTTCACGAAGCCGACGCTTGCCATAAATATAATCGGCATTTTCGGAGCGATCTCCATTGCCCGCGGCCCACGCCACTGTGGCCGTCATCTCCGGTCGCTTCTTATAAAGAAGCTCGTGCAACTCTTCTTTAAGGCGTTTGAATCCGCCGGGCGTAATATAATTTTTGGATCCGGCGGGAATCGCAGGTTCTTCAATCTCCGGCTCTTCCTCTTCATGCGATCCGTCGCCCTCTTTGATGAATGCTTTACTCATAATTATTTCCCTGACATTCTTTGGCCCGATGAAAAAACAAAAATGGTTCGTCTATATTCTTAAGTGCGGCGACAAATCATTATACACTGGCATCACCAATGATCTCAAACGCCGTCTTTTGCAACACAACAACGGCAGTGGAGCGCGTTACACCCGAAGTCGCCTTCCTGTGAAACTTGTCTATTCCGAAACGGCAAAGAGCCGTGGGGCGGCACTCACACGCGAGTGGGAGATCAAGAAGCTGACGCGGAGCCAAAAGAAAAAACTGGCCGTTTGCAACCGACCGCGTCGAGCCTCTGTTCGGCCCGGGTGACCGCAACATAAAGCAGATTGCGCTCTTCTTCGCTGGTCAGTTTATAATTTTCTTCGGAGGGTTCCACGATCAGCACATTTCTGAATTCCAGACCCTTCACCTGATGCACATTGGTGACGGTGACTCCGGGAGAAAAATCAAACTGGTCGCGATGCCCCAATCGAACGGATGGATATCCCAACTTTCGCAGTTCCTCCACCAGCTTCTGCGCCTCTTTGGGCCAACGGCAGATGA
Organism: Deltaproteobacteria bacterium; assembly: GCA_030648035.1. GTDB lineage: Bacteria > UBA10199 > UBA10199 > SPLOWO2-01-44-7 > SPLOWO2-01-44-7 > JAUSII01. Next base: position 28,196 of record JAUSII010000116.1, read on the forward strand.
CCGATGAGAGCGCGTGCGGATTTTCCTTGAGCCGCGCCCCAATCCATTGACCAACGAGGTTGGGCAAAACCTGCGGCCCTTCGGCGCGGATGAACGTGGGCGATGGGCCACTGCGCTGTGTGCGCGGCGCTTCCATCGTCCCCGCACCATCACTGCGAAGACGACTCGCCACTTCCATGATCTCTTGCGTGGAACGGTGCGACACCGTCAGCGTGATTGGCGTCGTCTCTTCAAAACCGGCATCTTTCAGCATGATCTCCCAGCTGTCGAAGTTGCGCCCCATCACAATTTTTTGCGCGGTGTCGCCAACCAGCGTCACCGTTCTTTTCTGATCGAGCGCATTAAGCAGAGCCCGAATCTCCATCAGGCCAAAATCCTGAACCTCATCAATCACAATATGATCGCAAACTCCCAGACTCTTCGAATCCTTCACCGGATAATAGCCGTGCTCAATATAAACCAGGTTGAGCAGAATCGAATCGTCCTGAAAATCAAAGGCCATCTCTTTGATCTGCTCTTTTAATTGGGAACAAATCGCATCCCATTTTGGAAAAAAGAGATCGAGCGTTGTGAGGTAGTTAAAAAAAACAAAAAGATCGACCAGCTTGTTTTTTGTTTTTCGGTCTGGAAATTTCTCGACAAATTTAAAAAGATGTTCGAAGCAGACGGCGGAAGATTTGAACATCTCCAGCTCGCGACTCTTTTTAAAATTACCCGCAGTTCTCACTCCAAAAAGTTCCGTCACAATCTGGTTGGCCCATTGGTGAAACGTGCGAATGGGAACGGCCTTAACGTTGAGTTCGGGGAGAGTCGTTTGAATATATGTTTTGAGCGAGCGATTGAACATCACCACCAGACATTTCTCCGGCCGCAATCCCCCATTGTCTTTATGTAGAAGCCACGCCAGCCGATGCAGAGCCACCGTGGTTTTGCCGCTCCCGGCCACGCCCTGTATCACAATCGGCTTGCCCGGATCCCGGGTGATCCACTGAAACTGTTCCGGCGTGATGAGAGAGAGAATCGGGGGGAGATGACCGTCGTGACGAAAACTTCTGGAGGCCGGTTGCTCTTTGCCCTCTCCCGCTTTCCAACCCTCCTTCTCGCGGTAGACATTTCCCTGTGCCGTCTCCACCACATGCAGATTTTCCCTTTTTCCCTGATAGGAGCGGCGAAGACCGATGACGCCCTCGCGCTCGCGCCCCTGTATCGTTTCAAAAAATTCGTCGCCCTCGCGATAATCATAATAAAGTTTGCTGATGGGGGCCTTGCGCCAGTCGATGATTCGCTGATCGGGAAAACTCTCCGTCCCCAGACGAAACTCGACCGACTTGTCCCCTTCTTCCGTCACCACGCGCGCGAAGTAGGGTTGTTCTTCCAGACTCTCCAACCCCTCGGTCTTGTTTTTGCGCAATTTCGAAAGACCGTGCGCCACCGCCTCATCGCTCGCCAATGCGGCTTTGTCCTCATCGCGCCGGCTGGCAACAATCTCCGCAGTCAACTCGCGCGCGAGCTTGCTGTCCTGATTAAAATCGGAAATGGCGCGGCGAATCTCTTTCACCACTGCGGCGTGCGTCTCCCGCCAGCGTTTGTCTTCTTCCGCGCCTATTTCGAGCGCCTCTTTTTCAGTCAGTGCCATGGAGTTCCTCTTCATAATTGAGCAGGCTGGAATAAAATTTGATCTCGGGATTTTTTTCCTCGATATATTGTTTTTCCCAGTCGCTCTTGAATAGCATCATCGGATATTCGCGCACATCATAGACGATGTGGGAGTGGTAATAACTTTTAAAATCGTCCATCTTATTTTTGTTTTTGGAATGATACCAGCACGAAACAGTGTAACCCATCGGCGGGAAAACTGCATCGGCCCCATATTCGTTGAGCAGTCGAAACTTAACGACTTCCAGTTGCAACGGCCCCACCACGCCAATGATCGTCTCCGAATTGTGCATGCGATGAAAAATCTGCGAGGTCCCCTCTTCGGCCAACTGCTCCAGACCTTTGCGCAGTTGTTTTATCTTGATCGGATTTTTGAGTTCCACGCGACAGAAAAGATCGGGAGAAAATTGCGGGATGCCGGCAAACTTCAATTCTTCCCCCATCGTTAGCGTGTCACCAATCATCAGCGTGCCACGGTCGTGAATGCCGATGATGTCGCCGGCATAGGCGCGGTCGATATTTTTTCTCTCCTGCGACATAAACTGCAGGGCATTGTTGATCTTGAAATCACGCGCATGCCGGACATGATAAACTGTCATCCCCTGAATAAATTCTCCCGAACAGATGCGCAAAAAAGCACAGCGATCGCGGTGCCGGGGATCCATGTTGGCCTGGATTTTAAAAATGAGCCCGGTGAAAGGGGCCTCTTCAGGGTCGACCAGACGACTCGCGGCCGGACGCGGTCTGGGGCTGGGAGCATAACGGATGAACGCCTCCAGCAATTCCTGCACACCAAAATTATTGACGGCCGATCCAAAAAAAACGGGACTCAACTCCCCTTTTAAAAAACGTTCCTGGTCAAAATCATGTCCCGCCCCCTGCAACAACTCGAGATCGCTTTTCAATTTGTCGATCCATTCCTGTCCCACTTTTTCGCAGAGGATCGGATCTTCCAGATCGGTAAAAACTTCCTGCGTAAATTTGAGCGTCTTCTGCCCCGCCGCGAAGAGACGCATTTTTTTCTCCATCAGATCATAGACGCCCTTAAAACGTCCGCCACTCCCCACCGGCCACGTCATGGTGAAACAGGGAAGCTGCAAAACCTTTTCCACTTCATCAATCAGCTCAAAGGGATCGCGCCCTTCACGATCGAGCTTGTTCATAAAGGTGATGATGGGAAGATGACGATCGCGGCACACCTGAAACAATTTTTTGGTCTGTGTCTCGATCCCCTTGGCGGAGTCGATCACCATCAACGCGCTGTCGACCGCCGTCAAAACACGATAGGTGTCTTCGCTGAAATCCTGATGGCCCGGGGTGTCGAGCAGATTGAACTCGTGATCGGCGTAGGAAAATTGCATGACGCTGGAGGCGACAGAAATGCCGCGCTGTTTTTCAATCTCCATCCAGTCGGAGGTGGCAAAGTGTCCCCGCTTGGCCTTGACCACTCCCGCCATGTGTATGGCGTTGCCGAAAAGAAGCAGTTTTTCGGTGATGGTGGTTTTGCCGGCGTCCGGGTGCGAAATAATCGCAAATGTTTTGCGGCGTCTTATTTCGCGCTCTGTTTCGGGGGATACTTTGTTCATAAATTGGGAAAGTCAAAAGCCGCACCGGTTTCCCGGAGCGGCTCTGATCATGAGATTATAGGCCGATTAAAGTTTTGTGACTTCAGCGGCAAAATCCCCCTTGGGGCCCTGGCTGACGGTGAACTCAACCTGCTGGCCTTCAGCGAGAGATTTGAAACCGTCTCCCAGAATATTGGTGTGATGGACGAAAAGATCCTTTCCACCATTTTCGGGGGTGATAAAACCGAACCCCTTGGCGTCGTTGAACCACTTGACTGTACCTTTTTGCTTGTCTGACATGATGCCCTCCTTGATTTTTTGGGACCCTATGCGAATTAAAAAACCTTGGCAACAGTATTTTACAACCCCTTCACATAATCATCAATTCGCCTTCGATCCTCGTTTACCTTGTCGCCTTTGAAATATATTTCGATGAATTCCACATTCCCTTTTTTCTGATACCATGCATAAACGATTCGCAATGAGGAACCTTTCAAATACCGGCAAAACAACCGTGCTTTAAGAATGGAAACATCCTCATGTTTGATGATAACGTTGAAATGTTTGCTATTGCCCAATGGTTGAATGAGGAGCAACCGCTTGAATTCTTCAAGATCGTCCGACAGAGAACGGTATTTTTTTGCCAATCGTTTAAATTCTTTTGTAAATTCCGGACCCGCATCAAAGGTCATCGCCATAATTTCTCACAGAATATTTTTCATCGCGATAAAACACGCTTTCATAGGAAAGTGGCTCGCCAAAATTGCGCGTCAACCATGGAACATCTCCGTGGGAATAGTCGCTTAACTCTTTGGCATTTTTATCCGACAATCTGGCCAACACTTCGTCGATATGCTCCTTCTCCCGCGCGGAAAACAGGGAAAGGTCGGGAGAACGGTGGGGAAGGTACTTTTTCTGTTCGTGCTGAAAATATTTGCTTTTAACGGTCTCCAATTCTCCCTGCGATTCCATCTGTTCAATAATTTTTTTAAATTCAACGGGGGTGGGACCATAATGGTTTTTGATATAGGTGGCACCAATCAACTGCTCCTCAAATTTTTCATAATAATCAAAGTCAATAAAGTAGAGCAATTTATACAACACCGTTTCACCCACATTCGGCTTGCCCCCGACTTTTGACAAAATGTAGAGCAAAACCTCTTTGAACTTTTTAAGATTTTTCTGTGGAATACTGACGCGGATTCCCTCTTTTTGCGACCGCACCACTTTCTCATCCCTCTCAATTTGGACGACAGGAGCCAACCCTTCTTCCCCGCGCAAAAACTTTTCAAACGGGATGCTGAAAATATCCGCCAACTTCTTTGCCTCGGTAATCGTCAAATCACGATCGCCCTGCTCAATCTGCACATACGTTGGGCGAGAGATGCCCAATTCTGATGCCAAAAATTCCTGTGTCAGATTGTGTTTTTTGCGCTGTTCCTGAATGAATTTTGAAAGCATGGACTCATGCTAGTGGATGTAAAAATTATTGTCAATTTAAATGTAAATATTTTTAACATTTTAAAGCGTCAGAGACAAAGAAGAGACGACAAAGCCGTCGGGTTTGACCAGAGTGCCGGTGTTGTTTGTGTAGATCGGATTTTGGGCGTGAAAACCCCGCATTTCGGTTCGCCATAAGAACCCTTTCCAAAGCTGGACATCGACATTGACAGAACCGCCCCATGTTTTGAAGCCATCGGAGGTGTTGGTCGCCACAATCACCTGATCGGCGTCCCAATAAAATTCCATGCGACCTGTCATCGAAATCACTTTTGAAAAAGCATGACGAAGTTGCACATGTCCTCCATGCCAAAAACTGAACCCATCAACATTCGGCTTGGCTTGCTGGCCAAAGTCGTATTGGGCGGCCACTTGCCAGGTGGAGGTCAGATTATATTTTGCATAAACATCGTTAAAAAATCGCATCTCCCCCGATTCCTTCCCGATAAAATTATTATAGTTCAGCGAAAAAACATCACTCGGAGTATACGCGACACTCATTCCGACCGATTTACTGTGATCGAGTGGTGTAATCCTCTGCCAACCATTCATCACGTTCAACTGCACCAGCCAGGGATCGGATATTTTGTAACTCATCCGAACACCGAGCTGATAATAGGGTGAAAAATCGCAGGGCATGGAACGGGTGTAAGTCCAGTCATTGCGGGAAATAAAACTTTCCATGCCATAGGGTGAAAAATAGATTCCGGTATCGATCCAGAAATCTTTTAACGGCTGAAAGCCGACATAGGATTCCTGCAGAAAACGGACATTTGTATTTTCTTCTGCGGAATAGTTTCTGTTGACGGCCCTGCCCCCCTGCACCGCCAGACGACCCCTCACAAAATCACTCTCCAGATTCAAATCGGCGTAGGCCAGATTGACATTAAAACCATCACGCGCCGGAGTCGTGAGATAAGGGACACTGCCGCCCGGGGGGTTGTCAAAATCGTAGGCATAATATCCATCCACAAAAGCACCCGCTTTGAGATGTTTGGTAATAGCATGACCTCCCTGATAATACTGCGCCCATGCAGAGTTCTGCGCGCAGAGCAGAAAAAACAAAATCCATTTTTTCATTTTTTTTCTTCCTTGATGAGAAGCCGGTATCCGACACCCGGCTCTGTCACGATTAATTTTGTCGATTCTTCATCCGGTTCTATTTTTCGGCGCAGGTGTCCCATATAAACTCTCAAATATTGGGTATGCTCCACCGAATTGGGGGGTGAAGTATGGCGTAGAGCAGATAACCCGCCAAAACAATTGCGATGATTCCGGCCAGATAGCAATCCATGGGAAGCTCCTTTACAGAGGAACTTGGAGATGAGGAAGTAAAAATAATGTAAAAATTTGGCGGGCCACCGTGGACGACGTTAGAACCAAGATTCAACAAACACCAGGGCTGATTTTCATCCCCAAGCTGGCAGCTTAAGACTTGGTTACTTTGTTAAGACGGGGCCGCGTAGCGGTCACGTCCGCCGAAGGCGGCTCTTATTGGCCCGTAGGCCAGTTCGCTGGGATATCGCCACACAGGCCAAATTTTACCCCACCGTGGGGCTCACTATATATTTTTACCGGTGCTTCTACCGGCGTTTTCAGACACTCGTTATACTTTCTTGCGAACTGTTAAGGATTCCTTGACAGTTGCCTCTGCGAAAATTGACGAGCTCATTTCTGCATTTCTCTCTATTTCAACATTTTGAACTACCGAGAAATCCTCGGTGGTTGCCTCTACTTTAGCCCCTAGGCAAAATGGCTATCATGATTCTTGGAGCTTCTTTTTTTGCGTTTCAACGAGCTCATCTTTTATGGGACTATTGGCAAAGATAGTCCCCCAAACTTCATAAATGAATCTATGGATATCACCAATGTTTACCATCGATAAAATCATGTCATCAGAATCCTGCTTGATTGGTAAGCGATTCAGTTTTTCCCTCACAAAATCGCTCTCCCATTTGATCACCTCCTCATGCAGTTGATCATTTGATGGCAAGCCCTTGATGTCTTCTACTTTTATACCTTTTGGAAGTTGATCGGGAGTAGGAGGCGGATACTTCTTGCGGTACATTTCCTCAAAAGTGCGAATCATGCCAACAATCTTGTTAAATAAAGTCAGCTTATTCTTTTTGAACGCCAATACACCTAGGTAGCAGACACATAACATTATTCTTGGTTCGTCGTAGCCATACCCTTTACCAGACTTTTCGAGAAAGTCTTTTGCGATAGAAAAGGCTGCATCAATACATTTGTCTGCAAGATCATCCTGAATATCCTGATGCAGAAGTATCAGTCCCGTCTTTGCTGGCGTTTCAATAATTTCCTCAAAATAAATTGAATGTCTTGCTTGCAATGCATTGTGAATAAACCAGCCAGGAAGATGAATATTCCAACTCATACGATTTTTTAATGCATCACTATCGGAGAAATTACCCTTGTTTAATACATCTATGATCATCCTGTTCCAATTGAAAATTAGGATCGATACAGCTTGCGCGATGACATTATCGCAATTCTTTATTTGCTCTGTCATTGAACGGAGCACACGATATATCTCCTCAAAAGCTTCAATGATATTTCCTTCATAGTTTATTTTTTCATCATTGGTCTTCTTTTGATGGATTTGAAACATTAAACCGATAATATTGGTTAGACGACCAAACGTTATATTAACACCGTAATCAATATTGAAGTCATCCCCCAATAAACCAGCGAGTTTAGCAACATGCGAACCAACAATAATTGATTGTATCTTTTCCAATATGCCTTTGATTTCCAGATCCCTCATTTCGTGTTGAACAACCCTGGTCAAAATATTCAACAGAGAGTCATTGCACTGATTAATGATGAAGGACTTTTGTGCCTGAATGCCATACGCCGCTATATTGACTAGCTTTTGCTCGATTTGGTGGTATGGCGTTGTTTCCATTTCTTTCGCAATCGACTGGCCCAATTCGTCCAAAATGAAAATCGACTGATAAACCACTTCCACATCACCATGTCGAATGGCCGAATCGACATACATGCATAAATATCCGATGACTTGGCTGAAAACAGGATTTTGGCAGCTTGTATTTAAAAATTTCGTGTCTTTTGCAGCGTTTGAGATTGCTTTATACACATGTAGAATTTTTACAGCATTTTGCGTTAGCTGATTTTTCATGAAGTCATCACCAGCTTTATTTAGTCGGTCCATTATTGAGCCAGTAAAGTTTTGCGTATCATGTTCGAGCGCCAGAGGGGCAAGAGCAGATGGGAGGGCAACGGAATAATTTTTTTTGAGTCCCATGAATTTAATCAGTATATTCCCGACGGCCATCATGCCGCTATCAACCGCACCTAATTCATGCCTAGCGGACAATTTCATGGATATTTCTAAAATATTTTCAACCTGTCGGTTCAGGTCAGCCCATTTTCTTAAAAGAATCTCATTGGAGATTGAAAGACGGACAAGATCTTCATTTTTTTCTTTGCTCATTAACGAAGCAAATTCAGTGAATCGCATAATCTCAACATTAGTATCTTTAAGGAATGAGGTCGCCTGTTTTTCTAGGAAAGCAAGGGTATGCAAGGGGTTTATCTTTTCTCTGACCCTTTTAAATTGAACCGCCACCAGAATGAAAAGAAGCATCATTACCACCAAGATTGCACAGATGCTTCCGATCTTTAGGACCCGGAGAGAAGCTTGGTCATTCCCACTCCAAAGAATCGCGAATGCGAAAAAGGCAACCGTAATAAATACTATACCTACATAAATAAGCCGCTCTTTTATACCATGCGTATATACTTCAAAAAATCTTGAGGAATATAGATCTGCAGAATTTTGAAGGGCAAATAGAGACAGAGAAAATATGATAGCTAAAACGCTACCACTCATTGCACCAGCACCAATGAACAGATTGGCCATTGCATCATTGGAAATGGCATCAATACCGAAATAGTGGAGCATTAAAGCAGAAAATGCAATTGCGAGAACAATACCTAAAATACCTGCGAGCAACTCAAAATATTTGGATAGCCACTGGCCAAATCGTTTATATCTCCCGATATAGGTCAACTTGGTTAAGAGCCAGTCACGGTAAAGAAATAAATAAAGAGCAGACTTGAATGAGCGAAGCCGTTGTGCCAATTTAGATAGGCAGATTTTTATTTTTGAAAATATTTTTAACGCCTTTATTCGCAAGTAGTAGTTCCTTCCACGATTTCAACTGTTCGTATCCTGTGCCCTCTCATACAAATACCTCTGAAACCCACTAAACACCTGTGCAATCTGTTCGGGCCGACCAAGATCAGTGATCGCATCAGCAATCGAATCATGATACTTGAGTCGCAACAAGGGAGTGAGTTTGGACTGGTCTAGTTCTTCAACGCCAATTGTCACGTAGTGGGCGAGAACAAAATTCAGAAAATCTTGTTTTTTATTGTCGAAATTATTCGCAATGGCGACCTTGGCGCGGGTGGCACGTTCTTCACGGGTAAGCGGCTCAAGGGCAAAAGCCACGTGACTTAAGACATCAAACAAGTCGCTATTTTCGGCATTAATGATCTTTTGCATTTCGGTAAGTTGCTCGGTGCCAAAACCCTTTTCGGCCAATCCCTCAAGGAGTCGTTTGCGGGTTTCTGGCAGGCTCCACAGTTTTCGAAGTTCCTCTTCGTCTTTGAAAAAATCCGGTAATTTTCCAAAGAGCATTTCCATGAATTGAGCCGCAGACATGGGAGTACCATCAGGGTGCCAAAAGCTGGTGCACATCATGTGTTGAATGGTACGCGCTTTACCGTCGGCCAGTTTAATTTTCGCTTTCTTTTTGCAAATACAAGGCCGCATACCACACTTTGGGCAAGGCTCTTTTGGGCATTCACACGGACTTTGAGCACAGATGGCACAAGGTTGCGGTGGTCTAACTTCGCAAGCGCATGGCTTTTGGCCGCATTTTTTGCATGATCCTTCAGGCTCTGGTTCAATGGGCTCGCCATCCCACTCAGGATCACTAAAATGATGATGGGCTTTCACAAAATCATAGATCGTGAAGTAATCTTTGCCATCATAAAGCCTAGTGCCACGACCAATGATTTGCTTAAACTCAATCATCGAGTTTATTGGTCGCATCAAAACGATGTTGCGTATATTCCGTGCATCCACACCGGTAGAAAGTTTTTGTGATGTGGTGAGAATGGTGGGGATAGATTTTTCATTGTCCTGAAAGTCACGCAGGTGTTGCTCGCCAAGCGAACCATCGTGGGCGGTCACACGCTGGCAATAATTTGGATCTTTGCTGGTTTTGATTTGATTAATCAGATCGCGAACAGCAAGGGCATGGGCCTGCGTGGCGCAAAAGACGATGGTCTTTTCTTTCTGGTTGATTTGGGACATGAAGATTTCAACCCGTTTCTTTTCGCGCTCCTTGATTTCGATGATCTTGTTAAAATCTTTTTCTTCGTAGCGTTTGCCCGCTTCAATCTCGCCTTCAATGAGTTGGTCATCGGACGTGTACACATACTCATCAAGAGTTGTCGCAATTTGCCTCACGCGAAATGGAGTGAGGAACCCGTCATTGATGCCGTCTTTGAGAGAATACACATAAACAGGCTCACCAAAATAGGCGTAGGTATCCACGTTGTCTTTTCGTTTGGGTGTTGCAGTGAGTCCCAGTTGCACGGCGGGTGCAAAATAATCGAGGATGCTGCGCCAATTACTTTCATCGTTCGCACCACCTCGATGACATTCGTCAATGACGATGAAATCAAAAAAATCTGGCGGGTACTCACCAAAATATGGTGAAGGATGACCATCTTTGGGTGGCCCACTCATGAAGGTCTGAAAAATAGTGAAAAAGATATTGCCGTTTTTTGGAACTTTCCCTTTTTTCTTGATGTCATCAGGGGCAATGCGCACCAAAGCATCTTCTGGAAAAGCCGAAAAGGCATTGTAGGCTTGGTCGGCCAGAATATTGCGATCTGCTAAAAATAAAATACGGGGTCTGCGCGTCGGTTCACCACTCAAATTCCATCGGCTATGAAAAAGCTTCCAGGCAATTTGAAACGCTATAAAGGTTTTACCCGTGCCGGTGGCCAGTGTGAGCAAAACTCTCGTTTTGTTATCAGCAACGACCTCAAGAACTCGATCAATGGCAGTATCTTGATAATAACGACCTTGAAAAGCACCGCCTTTATCTTCAAAAGGGACTACCGCAAAGCGATCACGCCACGCATTCTGCTCGGCAAAAGTTTGGTCCCACAGTTCTTGAGGGGTAGGAAATGTACTGACTTCATCTTCACCGCCTAACTTCATGTCGATCGCATAAATACCTTGGCCGTTGGTGGCATAAGTGAAGCGGATGGCAAGTTTTGCTGCGTAGTCCTTGGCTTGGCCAACACCTTCGGTCAATTCTTGATCCCAAGCCTTGGCCTCCACAACAGCCAGTTTGGTATTACGATAAATCAAAACATAATCGGCAGTGAGCGCTTTGCCACGTTTGCCTTGGCCTTCAAGCCGCCCAAGTGTGATTGGGTATTCGCGACGAATGCGACTACCTTCCACAACACCCCAACCAGCGGCGGCAAGAGCAGGGTCAATATGTTCAGCTCTGGTTTCGGCTTCGTTCATGATTTATCCTTTTTAATAGGGGCAATCTCTGGGAGTTCCTTGATGTGGCGATCAAAGTCGGACTCAAAAAGTTGATCCTGCACGATGCGATATTTTTCAAACTCACTATCCGCATGTTCTTTAGCGATATCAGCACTGATACGCCCCTTGTCGTGCAAGATGGCCTGTTCATCAAATTCCAGAAACTGGTCGAGGCGCTTCGCCCAATCTTCCATGCTCATGGGAATTTTTCTTCTGGCACGATTTTCTGCCAAATCGAGATAAGCGTTCACAATTCTGCCGAGAGATTCCAGCTCATCTTTGGTGAGGTAATTTTTGGCAATGCTCACATCCGGTTTGATGATTTTTCCATCGGGAGCCGCCTCCCACGTGGTTAAACCCATGTTGGGCTTGGCGCTGTCTGCGCGATTTTTGATGAGCTCTGCGGCAGTGCGACCATGAATCGCGTAGTGCAGTTTGTTTTGCACTTTGGCAAAAAAATCCCGAGTGGTGGGAGCGTCTTTGTTGTAATCAATGCTGGTAGCGTAGATGTCAGTAACTTTTTGATAAAACCGTCGCTCGCTAAGGCGGATCTCGCGAATCTCGGCCAGCAGCCGCTCATAATATTCCTCGCCAAGAAAAGTACCGTTTTCGAGTCGCTTGTTATCGAGTACATAACCCTTGATGGCAAACTCCCGCAAAACCCGCGTGGCCCATTGGCGAAACTGCGTGGCTCGTACAGAATTCACTCGGTACCCAACCGAGATGATGGCATCGAGGTTGTAAAAATTGGTATTGTAATTTTTACCATCGGCAGCAGTTGTTAGGAATTTCCGAATAACTGACTTTTCATCTAACTCTTTGGATTCAAATGTGTTTTTAAGATGTTCGTTGATGGTTGGAATGGTCACATCAAATAGCTCCGCCATGAGTTTTTGGGTGAGCCAGATGGTCTCGTTTTCATAGCGGACTTCAATGCCGTTCTCACCAGCTTGGCTTGTAAAAATCAAAAACTCAGCGGTGCTGTTGCGAATTTGAAGTTTGGTTTCTTTTTTCATGGTTAAAGCTCCCCGCTAAAAGCTTGGTGCAGGATGGATTTTTTGAGTTCATCGAGGGCTGCGAGTTTTTGTTGGTAGAGGGATGAGAGGCGTTGGGTTTCCGGTTCGAAAGCACGAAGCTTCTTAACCAATGCGGCTTGCTCCTCAAGATTCACAGGCACTGGAATCGTGAAGTTGACCAGTGTTTTGATTGGTAACTGTGGTTGCGCTGCCCCAGTTGTTTGCTTTCTTATCTGGTCCTTCACAATTTTCGACCTGAACATCTCAAAAAGAAACGAGGGCAATAAGACACGCTTGTTCGGGCGAAAAATTAACATCCCTGAATTGATGCGAATATTGTCGAATGGAACATCCTCAGAGTAGATACCGATATTCCCAATTGTTCCCCTTGTTGTAAGAACAACATCATCTCGCTTCAGTTTCCCCTTCCGAAGCATGCGGTCTTTTTCTTCCGAGATGAACATTTTGGACTCAAATTCGAATCCGTCAGGTCGCACGTTCTTTGTATTCATGAAGAGGCAGTAACCCTCCTCTTGGAAATCTGAGCCATTCGGATAATTCACGCCCCGGTCGCCATCAATAATTTCTAGCAGGGTTTCGTCGCCAAGCTGCCGATCCACCCACCCCGGGCCGCGTTGGCTGAAGACGGACCGGAGATGGCTTTCGAAGAGGGCGCGTGCGTTTTGGAGATTCTTTTCCGCATTGGCTTTGGCGGTGGCGATGGCTTCAAAGGCTTTGTCGAGAACGGCAACGATGCGGTGTTGTTCGGGGAGGGGTGGGAGGGAGATTTTTATATTCTCAATTTGAGTTTTGTTTATTGAAGAAAAAACAGCTCCTTCATTTCCAACAATTTCAGATTCGTTATAAACAAGAAATTGAAAAAGATATTCTGAACTAACGCCACTTGATGGTCTGATGGCAGCTAATCCACGACCAATACAGATTTTTTGAGTTGAAAAATTAACAGGCCCTACAGGTGCACGTACCGACATCAGAACGTCACCAGCCTCTGCTTCTTTGGTTACATCAGTCGTCCATGTCGTTGGTTGTCCAATAAACTTCTCAGTAAATTCTTTTTTACCCTGATAAAAAGGCAAGCCTTTAGCCTCGTTGTTATAAAATTTACCTTCAGGAGATTGGCCCGCAATAACAGTGCATACATCTCCAAGTTTTTCGGTTTGCCAATTCTTGTTCATGCGCCACCACTCTGGTTTTGATGAGCAATAATACTGGCCTCAACGTCTGAAACCACTTTAATAATTTTTTCAAAACATTCCTTTAAAAATGGCAAGACAACTAAATTGCTCGGCAATCCAGGTACGTTGTGATTATCAAAACAGAAACTTACCCAGGTGATTTTTTCAGTTTTTAAGATGTTATTTGGTACGGGCAATTGAGTCCTTGGATTAATCGGGACACCCATCACACTCACATTGCCATGAAATGTGACACCACTGGTCCAGCTAACACCTCCCCCTTGGGGATGACTTACTCGTGTTTCAACTGACTCTGTTCGCTTTTGCGGAATCGGGGTTACATGTTTTAGCTCATTATTTAATTTGTTAAACCACTCCATCCATTTTTGATCGTTGAATGGTTGCCATTTTTTGATCGAGTTTTTTACTAGGGCAGGCAAATCAGTCGAACGCTTTTCAAAATCTGCCTCTTGATCGCAAATTGGAAAGTTGTGATTTGAGATTTTCTTTCTCAAATAATCCAATGCTGATCTTAAGTTGCCAAGATAGTCCTTAATTTCAACAAGAAGATCTGCTCCAATTTTTGTTTCCCTCAGCGATTTTTTATAGCCATCTTCGATGACTATCAATGAAGATTCAGCCTTTTTTAGAACTGCATTCACGTCGTCAAATTGCGAGATTCTAGTCACAACAACCCCCCAATGACTTGCAGAACTTCCGCACTCTCCACATCCAACCCCGCAATCTCCTCCATAATCTCCTGTGGCGTCCGATGCTTTACCTCTTCTCCCCTATTTGGATTTTTTACCGACAAATCAAAAGTCGTTGGATCGACATTGGCAATATCCACACTCCAACTCTTGGGCGAATCGGCAAATGGCTTTTGCAGCTCAATAAACTCTTTGAGGTCGTCATCATTCAGCGGATTGGTCTTGCCCATGTTGCGACCGGGATCGAGCTGATAAAACCAAGTTTTTCGTGTGGGCGAACCTTTTTCAAAAAACAACACAACAGTTTTAACTCCCGCACCCAAAAACGTGCCGCCCGGGCAATCAAGCACCGTATGCAGGTTGCAACTTTCCAAAAGTAGTTTACGTAAGCTCACCGAGGCGTTGTCGGTATTGGATAAAAATGTATTTTTGATGACCACACCACCACGACCACCGGCTTTGAGCATTTTGATAAAGTGCTGCAAAAATAAAAAAGCCGTTTCACCGGTGCGGATGGGAAAGTTTTGCTGCACCTCTTTGCGTTCTTTGCCACCAAATGGGGGATTAGCCAGCACCACGTCATAACGGTCCTTCTCTTGAATGTCGGTAAGGTTTTCGGTGAGCGTATTGGTGTGGATGATGTTTGGCGCCTCAATACCGTGCAGAATCATGTTCATGATGGCGATCACGTAGGCTAGTTTATCTTTTTCTTTGCCGTAGAGAGTTTTTTCTTGCAGTTTCTTGGCTTCGCCGGTGGTGAGGTTTGGTTTTGATTTTAAAAACTCAAAGGCCTCGCAAAGAAAACCTGCTGAACCAACTGCACCGTCGTAAATACGTTCGCCGATTTGAGGTTGAACAACCTGCACAATCGCACGGATGAGCGCACGCGGCGTGTAATAGGAACCGCCATCACGTCCGGCATTACCCATGTTGCCGATTTTTTCTTCAAAGAGATAACTCAGCTCGTGTTTTTCTTTTTGCGTACCGAAGCGAAGCCCGTCGATAGTTTCGACAATCTCACGCAAGTTGTAACCACTGTTGATCTCATTTTTTGTCTCTGTGAAAATTTCACCAATCTTGTATTCGATGGTGTTTGGTCCGGTTGCCCGCTGTTTAAAACCGTGAAGATACGGAAAGAGCTTTTGATTAACAAAGTCACGCAGGTCATCGCCCGTGAGCGCCACGTTGTGGTCAAAATTACCGTTTTTGTCCTTGGGTGCCGCCCAGCTTGCCCAGCGATAGGGTTTGTCGAGAATGTAGGTGTATTTTTTCCCTTCAAGAGCAGCTTCTGTGGCCTTGTCTTGCTCCAGACCATCGAGATACTTTAAAAAGAGCAGCCACGCGGTTTGCTCGGTGTATTTAAGAACGCCTCCACCTTCTCTACGAAGGACGTCATCGATATTTTTAAAAGCTTGTTCAAACATTATTTTGTTTCCTCAAAAATTCTTACTTCTTTGACGACTGCACCACCTGCTTGAGCAACGCTTCCAAATCTTTTTTCTTGTAAAGCCGATACCCGTTCACAGGGTTGCGGTGGGTTTTGATCTTGCCGGATTTTTCCCAGTTGCGAAGCGTGCCGGTGGAGACACCCAAAAATTTAGCGGCTTCTCGGACCATGATGTAGTTTTGTAGGTTTTCCATAAATATTTTAAGTAGATAGAATAAAAAGAGCCCGTAGTCAAAGATTAATAAAGATTACAATTTTGCGTTTTCAGATCTGAAAACGCTCTCACTTTTCATCCATCCCGTAATCCCTGTCACAAAGGCGATGCATGCCCCCCGACAAATGGGAAAAACGTGATGAAAATTTCTGAAATAAACATTCAACTCATCAAACCTGCAAACGGGCTCGTGGCCTTTGCGAGTGTCGTACTCGATAACCAAATTTATTTGGGCTCAATTGGCGTGCACGAAAAACTCGATGGTAACGGTTATCGCCTCACCTATCCCACAAAGAAAACCGGTAATCGTGATTTTCACATTTTTCATCCCATTGAACGCAACCTTGGTCAGCAAATTGAACAGGCGATTCTGAGCAAGGTCACAACACTTTTGGAAAAGCAGAATGCTGGCGACTCAGCGGTTTTCAGAAAGGATGGCGATGCCATCGACTGAACAGATCAAACAGTTTCAGGGTTTGTATGAACGGCGCTTTGGGCGGCAGATCAGCGAGCAACAGGCCTATGACATGGGGATGAAGCTTGTGACCTTGGTCCAACTCACTTGCGCCACGCAGGTGAAGACCCAACAAAAACGTAATGAAGGGAACCAACATGACAAAGAAACAAATCCAGACGGACTTTAAACACATTGGCGTGAAAGATCTCAGCGACGTCTTGGGCATTACCATCAAGAAAGACGAAGCGAACAAGGTGGTGACGTTTTTATGCCAGCTCTCCGCGTACACCGAAAATGCTCAATTTAACGTCAGCTATAATGCGCCGTCCTCCACCGGTAAAAGTTACATACCCACCGAAATTGCGAGCCTGTTCCCCAAAGAAGATGTGATGGAACTTGCCTACTGCAGCCCCACGGCGTTCTTTCACGATGTGGGCAAATACGACAAGGCGTTCAACGGTTATAAAATCGATCTCTCTCGAAAGATTCTCATTTTCTTGGATCAGCCGCACAACGATTTGCTCGCTCGTCTACGGCCTTTGCTTTCTCATGATCGCAAGGAGATCAATCTCAAGATCACCGACAAGTCGCAGAAAATGGGATTGCGAACAAAAAATATTTTGATTCGCGGATATCCCTCTGTGATTTTTTGCACAGCGGGCCTTCACATTGATGAGCAGGAAGCTACGCGCTTTTTACTGTTAAGCCCCGAAGTCAATCAGGAGAAAATTCGTGCCAGCATCATGGCCTCGATTCAAAAAGAATCCGACCGCGATTTGTACAATGAATCGTTGGAAAACAATCTTCCGCGCATGCAGTTTGCCGAACGCATTCGCGCCATCAGGGATGAAAATATTCAGGAGATCAAGATTGGTTTTCAGGCGGAAGTGGAACACCGTTTTTTTGAAAGACGTACCGTTCTCAAGCCACGTCATCAGCGCGACATAAAACGTATCACCTCACTCATCAAATGCTTTGCTCTGCTGAACCTCTGGTGGCGTGATCGTAATGGTTCAACGATCACAGCCAATCAAGAAGACATCGCCGAAGCCTTTTGCATTTGGGAACGCATTGGCGTGAGTCAGGAATTGAATCTGCCACCCTACATTTACAATCTTTACACCGAAGTCATTCTGGCGTCCTGGCAAGATAAGGCGAACGCTGGTCGCAAAAGTGGGCTCACCCGTAATGACATCGCAAAGAAATATTACGAGGTCTTTGAACAAATGTTGGACGTGACCAAGTTCCGCCAGCAGATCTTGCCCATGCTGGAAACGGCGGGGCTGGTTTATCAGGAAGCGGATCTGAACGACAAACGCAAGGTTCTGGTTTTCCCAAACCCTACACATGCTGGCACCGTTCAAAATAATATAGTGAGCGTAGGGGTGGGGTAAAAATCATTAAGGACAAATTGGCGTGATATTTTAAGCCCAAGTTTGACAGTAAATCACTGACAATGGCTGAAATAACTCTCTAATGATTTCGGCAAAGGTGGAAAAGTCAATGTTTGCAAATGAACCAAAAACCGAGACAGATCATGTGACGCGGCTCTCAATTACCGATCTCACCAAGCGTGGAATTTTGGATGGAATGTTGCCGTGCACACTGCGCTGGCAAAATAATATCCTTGGCACCGAACAGAAAGTGGATGTTGCGGTCTGCCGAAAAGGGGGAAAGCAAGTTTGCGAACTGAGCTATGAGTTGGGTGCCCCCACGAAAGGAAAAAATTTCCACCAGTGCAAAGTATCAATCACCACAACCCCATGTCATTATGGCGGAACGCGCCGTTGGTTTCTTTGCCCGATGAAGAAAGAAGGTGTTTTGTGCAAAAAGCGCGTTGCCATCCTCTACTTGAAAGATGCCTTGTTTGGTTGCCGCCATTGCCATGAATTGACCTACAGCTCGCAGAATAAAAATCATCGAAAGCCTGCCAATATTTTGATGGAGAATTTAGAAGATCTACTGGAGATGCAAGCGCTGCAACGCGAAATCAAAATCCGCTTGTACAAGGGAAAAACAACAAAAAAATACCGACAATTCGAAGCGTTAGCGAAGCGATATCTGGACAGAACCTGCTTTACTAGTGAGGGATAGAATTTTAATGTGGAGGTGACATGCAAAGACCCGAGAAACTGCGTTATATCCTGTATGCCCGTAAATCTTCCGAGAGCGAGGATCGTCAGGTTCAATCCATTGATGATCAAATCAATCGCCTTCAAAAACTCGCCAGTGATTTGAAGCTGAATGTTGTCGATATTCTCATCGAAGCAAAATCCGCCAAAAAACCGTATAGCCGCCCGATCTTTATGAAGATGATTCAACGGATCGAAGCTGGCGAAGCCGATGGCATCCTCGCCTGGCAGTTGAATCGTCTGTCGCGAAATCCAGTCGACAGCGGAACCTTGGGTTGGTTCTTACAGCAGGGAACTCTTCAATCGATCCAAACAACTGAACGCGAATACCTTCCCGATGATAACGTGCTCTTGTTTAGTGTCGAAAGCGGCATGGCCAATCAATACATTTTGGAACTGCGAAAAAACGTCAAACGTGGCGTGGATAGCAAGCTGGCCAAGGGCTGGAAGCCGAACGTGGCTTCGCTGGGATATCTCAATGAAAAAGAAGACAAGACGATCATCGAGGATCCAGAACGTTTTCCTTTGGTTCGCAAAATGTGGGACTTGATGCTGACAGGGGCAAAGTCACCTCCACAAATCCTGGAGGTTGCCAATAACGAGTGGGGTTTCAGGACCAGAAAAACCAAAAGACTTGGCGGTAAAGAATTATCACGTAGTGGGATCTATCGAATTTTCACCAACCCATTTTATGCTGGTATCATCAGCTACGGTGGCAAGGAGTACGACGGCAAACACAAAGCCATGATCACGCTTTCAGAATTTGATCGCGTGCAATACCTGTTAGGCCGCAAGGGGAAAGCACGTCCTAAAACACATACCTTTGCTTTTACAGGTTTGATTCGCTGTGGGGAATGCGGCTGCGTGTACACAGCGGAAACCAAACGAAAGCTGATTAAATGTAATGGCGAAGTCAAAGAATACACCTATTACCACTGCACGCGAAAACGAACGGATTACGATTGCTCACAAAAGAAGGTGATGCGCGATGATGTTTTGAACCAGCTCATCGCCGATGAAATCGAAAAGTTTACCATCCTCCCTGAATTTAGAGATTGGGCCTTGGATGTTTTGAAGGAGCAAAATTCAAAAGAAGTGACTGATAGAAATCAGATTTTTGAATCGCAAACGAGGGCATTGGCACAGGCCCATGATAAACTGGATCGTCTGGTTGATATGCGCCTGAATGATCTACTGTCGAATGCGGAATATGTTCAAAAAAAGTCGCAACTGGAAAAAGAAATTCAAGAGTTAAGAAACCAAGCAAAAGAAACTGAGGAGCGTATCGACAACTGGCTGGAACTGACCGAAAAGGTCTTCGACTTCGCCACACACGCCCACACGGCCTTCCTGAATGGCGATCTCGAAACCAAGAAGCAAATCTTGATGGCACTGGGTTCGAACCCAACCCTCAAAGACGGTAAACTCGCTATAGAAGCGAGTCCTTGGCTGGTCCCCATCGAAAAGGCCTATCCTTCCCTCGAAGCCGCCTACCAAGGGTTAGAACCAGCACAAGTGCCCGAAAATAAAGAACGGATGGCTCAATTACAAGCCATCCGTTCCACTTGGCGGAGAGGGTGGGATTCGAACCCACGAGACCTTTCGGTCTACACGCTTTCCAAGCGTGCCGGTTCAGCCGCTTTCGTACCTCTCCAAACTTCATTTATTAAATTTTCAATGTTCTTTCCTGCAAACGAATTGTTTTAAAAAACTCCCGCATCTGCGAAGAACAGGTGTCGTGCAGAATGCCCGGCACCACTTCGATGCGATGATTCAACCGCTCATCGCGCGAAAAATCGTAGAGGGAACCGCAGGCGCCGAACTTCGGTTCGAAACAGCCGAACACCAGACGCGGCACTCTCGATTGCATGAGCGCCCCCATGCACATGATGCACGGCTCGCAGGTGACATAGATCGTGACATCATTCAAACGCCAACTGCCGTGCTCACGGCTCAATTGTTTGATCAGCAATAATTCGGCATGACCCAGCGGATCCTGGTTTGCCTCGCGGATATTGTGCGCCTTGGCGATAATCTCGTTTTCGGCCACGGCCACCGCCCCAACCGGGACTTCGCCCTGAATGGCGCCAAAGCTCGCCTCTTCCAGCGCCTCGCCCATCCAGAATTCATGCATGGCTTGTGTCTCTTTTTGCATGGGGCCTCTTCTGTCACGACTCCCTTGCCAAGACAACAGAAAATTTGCTACAGGCTCAAGGCGTGACCGCTCCTTTTACCCCTACCCACATTTATATCGACCAGGCGGTTGTTAACTTGCCGCTGACGAACAAAATTCTGGGATATTTTCCAAATATCGTTCCGCAGATTGTCGATGATCCCAAAAAATTCAAAGAGCCGGCGGAAATGACTTGGGCAAAAAAAGGACTCATGCTTGCACGACACAAAGCCGACACTGTTTTAAAATCGTTTGATGCGGTGGGGGAGAGTTGCGGGCGTCCGGTCTATTCTCTCGATATTATTTCCAACTGTCATCTGGAATGCACCTATTGCATTTTGCAAAGTTATTTGGCCAACAATCCGATGATCACGATCTTCACCAACATCGAAGAAATTCTCGAAAAACTGGACCACCAAATCAAAGATATCCCCGACAACGCTATCATCGGCACCGGCAGAATCGCAGACAGCCTCGCTTTGGATCCGATAACAAATTTAAGCTCGCACCTTGTCCCCTTCTTTGCCGGGCTTCAAAAAAATGTTCTGCTGGAATTTAAAACCAAAAGCGACTCCGTTGAAAATTTGCTGACACTCGAACACAACCAGAAAACCATTGTCTCTTTCTCACTCAACCCCGAAGAGATTCAAGAGAGGGAAGAATTTAAAACGGCCACCATCGAAGAGAGGTTAAAAGCGGCCGGTCGATGCGCAAAGGCCGGATACAAAATCGGTTTTCACCTCGACCCGATGATCTTTCATGAAAACTGGAATAAAAATTATCGGAGACTTGTCGAAAATATTTTTGAGACGGTCTCACCGGAACAGATCGCGTGGATGAGTCTGGGACTTCTCCGTTTTCCCGCGCGCCAACAGACGATCATGAAAAAACGTTTTCCAAAAAACGCCGCCATCCACGAAGGATTGGAACACACCCATCTCCCCTATCGAACCTATTCCAAAAATTTGCGTGAAGAGATGTTGACGACCGTCGCCTCTTTTATAAAGAGCAGGGCCCCAAAAGTGGAACTCTATTTCTGTATGGAGTCTGAAATGAACTTGAGATCGACCACCGCCAACCCCTTGTCTGTCGCGATAAACCAGTAGTTGCCGTCGGTACTGACCGCAGTGGGTCCCAGAATTTTTGGAGAGGACTCCTCTTCACTTTTTTTGAAGAGTGGAATTGCGGAACCGATTTCCAGTTTATCCGAAGAGATGGAATAGATTTGAGCATCGGCCGTCAGCGCAAAAATGGTTCTGGAGTCGGGCGAGAAAACACCGGCCACAAATTGCGGCGTTATTTTTCCTTCTGCCACCTGCAAATCGCCCAGAACATTGAGCTGATGAGTCAACAGCTGGTTGCCGGAGAAAAAATAACCCATCTTGGCGTCAAAGCAGGCGGCATCCGAAACTTTAAGATCACTTTGCGGCGTCATCGGCTCAAAACCTTTTGCACCATATTCCCAAACCTGCGCCAGATTTATCGAAGTGCTGATCGCCAGAATACGATCATGCATGGGCGAGCGGACGAGTTTTTCAAAGGGGACCTCCATGCTCTCTTGCGAAGAGAGTGCACCGTTTTTTGCATCGACAAAAACAAGGCGGCGTTTTTTATCCTGTGTCTCGACCAATGCCATCAGATGATCTTCACTGCCAAACGCCGCAGAGAGACAGCGCACCGACGGAGGCAGGGCGATTTGCATCGCCACAGGGCTGTTGTCGATCTCGCCGACCAGATTAAAAAGACCAATCTGGCTTAACGTCTGGTGGCAAACGGCAACCCGCGAGCCTTGTTGGCTGACATCAACCGTCGTGGCAAAATCTTCCACCTCTATTTTTTTGAGCGTTCCATCGGAGAGAAAAAAACCGATATTCTTGTCATCCGCAAATCCGATCATCAGACTTTGAATCAACGGATTAAAAACAAGAGAGCTCACCCTGTTTTCCATGGGAACCAGATTGACGAAGGAAATGTTGTGTTCAAGCGGCACCAGACTTTGTGCCACAATATCCTCCCCTTTTTTAATTACGATCAAAGCATCTTCATCGATGGGCTGATCGATATGAAACTGTGCTTCAAACGGAGAGACCGGTTCCAGCGGAAAAGAGGCCGAGCCCAGAGAGACCTTCAAACCGGTGTCGGGTGTTATCGGAAAATTAAGTCCCTTCAAAACAATTTTATCTTTCCACGCCGCCTTGTCGGGAGAAAAAGAGAGGATCAGCGGCTTATCGGTGCCGGAGTCATCCATCGTGGCAATGATGTCGCCATTCAATTCGATGCCTTCCACCATCGCTTTTTTCACATGAATAATAATGGAAGAGCCGGGGACGATGCCTGTTTTTTCAAAAGTGATATCGCCCTGACTGGCAACGAGCGTTGCCTTTTGCGGAATGGAATAGTGGACTTGGAGTTCTGCGTGGGACGCCAATGTGACATCCTGTGGAAAAAAATCAAATAACGAAACGGTGAGATTTAAATATCTTTCCCCCTTGGGATCACCAACATCAATCGTCACCTTTTTATTTTCAAGATCGAGATGTGCCGTCTGGGGTTGTGCTTTGAAGAGATCAAGATTATCAGCTTCCTCTTTTTTTCCCTCTGCCACCGCTTCCTGACGCAAAACTTCGTCCGATCCAAGAGTGGTTTGCGCCACCGGCAGGCTTCCGTCTTTGCAACCGGCGCCCAAAATCAGCCCCGCCCCACAAACCGCCAAAAACAGGTGATAAGTCCATTTTTTCATGTTCA
Organism: Deltaproteobacteria bacterium; assembly: GCA_030648035.1. GTDB lineage: Bacteria > UBA10199 > UBA10199 > SPLOWO2-01-44-7 > SPLOWO2-01-44-7 > JAUSII01. The sequence continues at coordinate 51,629 of JAUSII010000116.1, forward strand.
CAGGGAGTATCGGCAATTCCAGAAAAAAGTTGCTTGTTAAAATGAATTATTCTAAACAACCCCAATGGGACGTCTTCCCTTTATAGTCACCCTCCGCTACGACAATCCTACCGACGACTTTGCCCCCTATGCCCCCCTCCACGACAGCTTCTTTCTCGACTCTTCCATGTCCACTCCCGGACAGGGCCGGTTTTCGTTCTGGGGTTACAATCCCAAAATAAAATTTTCATCGCGAGGGGGGTTCGTCACGTTGCAGGGCCACACCACCATCGGGTCGCCTTATCTCGCACTCAAAGATCTCTATCAAAAAATTGTGAATCTCCCGATGGATCCCTATCTCCCCTTCTCCGGCGGGTTGGTCGGTTTTTTGGGATATGAATGGGGCGCCGCACTCGAAAATATTCCGGCGGTCACAAACGGCGACAGCATCTCCACCCCCGATTGCCGCTTTGGTCTCTACGACACGATTGTCAGCTACGATTATCTGGAGGGGACCTGTTGGGTCTCCTCGTGGGGGCTGGATGAAAATCTGGAATGTGATGAAGATCTCGCCAAAGAGAGAGCGGAAAAATTGGCGGAGCATTTGGAGGCAATGAGGAGAATTAAAAGCTATTCATCGGACATCGGACATCGGACATCGAACAATCCGGAATTCCGCTCCTCGTTCAACAAGGAGAGTTACATACGCGCGGTCGGGCGCGTGATGGATTATCTGCGCGCGGGAGATTGTTATCAGGTGAATCTTTCCCAGCGCTTCATGGCCGCGGCACCCTTTTCTCCTTGGGAACAATATCTTCGTCTGCGCAAAAATTCTCCGGCACCCTATTCCTCTTTTCTGCAATGCGAATCGTTTCAGATTCTCTCCACATCGCCCGAATGTTTTCTGCACGCCAAGGCCGATGGCGAAATGGTCACGCGACCGATCAAGGGGACAAGAAAACGGGGAGAAAATCCGATCGAAGATTTGAAATTGCGCAACGAACTTTTAAACAGTCCCAAAGACAATGCAGAATTGCTGATGATCACCGATCTGGAGCGAAACGATTTCGGGAAAATCTGCGTCCCCGGTTCAGTCGAGGTGCCGCAACTGCAGGGGATTGAAACATTTGCGCAGGTCCATCATCTCCTCTCGACTGTGAAAGGAAAAAGAAGATCCGACCTCGACGTGATCGATTGCCTCGCGGCCCTCTCGCCCGGCGGCTCCATCACCGGCGCCCCAAAAATCCGCTCGATGCAAATTATCCAGGAGCTGGAAACCTGCCCGCGCGGCGTCTACACCGGCGCCATCGGATGGATCGGCCCCAACAACACCGCCCACTTCAACATCGCCATCCGCACCATGATTCTGCAAGACGCCACCGCCTTCTTCCACGCCGGCGGCGGCATCGTCATCGACTCCGACCCAGAAGCCGAATACGAAGAGACCCTCACCAAAGCAAAAGGGATGTTTGAAGCGTTGATTTAAATTTCTTTCCCTTGACTTGCATCATCCAATCCACATAGAAGCCCACGCATAGGTTTGGTGCCTTCTTTATGAAGGAGAATATGGGAAGCCGGTGTAAATCCGGCGCGGACCCGCCACTGTGAAGGGCAAATGCCCAAGCCAGGAGACCTGCCAAACTTGAAAAATAATTCCCCTTCGTGGAGCGAGGGCGATAATGACAAAACACTTCCCAATTTTTTTCTTTTTATTTTCTCTGGCCGCGTGCGGGCATTCTTCCACACTTCTGCAAGGCGCTGACAATACGCCCGTCGTCGACAATTCGATTTCCTCCTCCAAAACAGATTGGCAGAAATTGAGAAACCTTGCGGCCGCCAATGCCAACACCAATCCACAAACACAACCGACATTGACACCGGTGAATACGTTTCAGGCTTTTCCGGAAAGCGACCCTGATAATTTGCTCGATGCCTTTATCCAGACCTTTGTTTTATTTGCGCCGGGACCCGGCTCCCGTTTTGGACAGGATTCGATGGAGACCTGGCTGTTGGGCCCCCCTTACGGCGGTGGATTTTATATTCAATCGGGCGATGTCGTTTCTCTGGGCAACGGCGGAGAAATTATTCTTGGCTTCCCCCGATATTTTCCGGTCAACGGTAGCGGTCCCGACTTTATTATTTTTGAAAATGCGTTTCAGCCGAGGGGAAGCACTTCTCTTTTTGCTGAACCGGCCATCGTCAGCGTCAGCCAGGATGGCATTAATTTTATTTCTTTCCCGTGCAATTTGAATCCGCCTTATGACGGATGCGCGGGAACGCACGCGGTCTATGCCAATCCCGATTTGAACGACTTGAACCCCAGAGACCCGGCCACCGCCGGTGGAGACGCTTTTGATCTGGCAGAAGTGGGGCTCCGCTATATTCAATTCATAAAAATAAAAGATTCGAATTTAAAACTGGCCGGCGATGGCGCTGTGCAAACGGGCCAAGCCGGATTTGATTTGGACGCGATTGCAATTGTGCATGGAGCGAAACCTTAACGAAAAAAATAAAAAAGGAGAAATCATGTTACAGATACTCGCAGCAGCAGCCGTAGCCATCTATGCTTACAGCTGTCAAAGTCCCGAAGAAAAAGAAGAATCACAGTCCACCAAACCGGGCCCCGACACGGATAACGGAACACCCGTAGCAACAGAGGAAGATGCTGGTACTCCCGTTGCACGCGATGCGAGCATCTCCACACCCGATGCCGGAGCCGCCGACGCCAGCATGATGGATGCGGGAGAAGAAGATGCCGGCACAAAATTGCCGACGCCTGTTTCAAAATATGTTCCCCCCGCGAATCCCGTTTTTCCCGCACTGACGACAGAAGGCATTTATCACCACTCCTTTCTGGAAGAGGGACAACTTTTTTCCGGCGTATTCCCTCTCTCATTCAAATGCAATGAAGCCAATACCAGCTGTTACTTTGGAGTGACCAACAAGGCCTATTCTTTTCCGGCAAACAATCTGCAAAATAACGATGCCATTCCCGTCACAGTGGCGGCCGATTTCTCGGCAGATATTGACGGACAAAATGCATTTGTTGCGGCCGTGCTCCAATCGGGAAATTATTATTACGGCCTCTATGACAGCTTTGATCCCAATGCGGCGCCGGGCATTTCCATTCGCGACAATACCGGCAACAGCCTTGCCACCTATCATTTCCCCCTGGTGGGAGAGGTGCGCATGACCACGCCCAATAGCATGATCGAGCTTTCAGACCAGATGTGGGTCAGCATCTCCAACTATGTCGGAGGGGATGATATCTATGGCCCGGGCAAAGTTTTTGTTCTGGATAAAAATGTGAATGGTACGCTGATGGAGGATCCCTCGAGAATTCCGTTAACCACCACGCAGTTGGATCCGCAGGCGATAGTTTCATGGAATAACGGCACAAAAGATTACGTTTTGCTGACGAACACCGGCAAGGCGGAATATCAGGGCGCCATTCTCACCGAATCGGGCGTTGATGTTATCGACCCGGCGTCCAACAAAATCGTGGCCAACATTCCACTCGGATTGGGAACGGCAAACAGTCTTGCCGTCACACCCGATGGAGCCGCCGCTTTTGTATCGAGCCAGACTCTTTCGAATATTTATGTGATCGACATGGAGCGGCTCAAAACAAAACTGGAGGCTCTCGATGCCTCTTCAGAAACGCCCGCCCGACTGGAAGATGTGGTTGTGGCAGATGCCACCAACGCCGTTGCCATCAATGGCTCTGGTGAGGCATTCACCACGTCCCTGTTTTATGACGATAGAACAAAGTCTCTTGTTCTTTCTTCCAACAATGATGGAATGCTCATTCAACTGAACGCCGATTACAGCACCATCCCGGGAGTGGGCATTCTCCTCGGAGAAAATTTTGGTCAGGTGATGGGAGAATATGCCTGCGCCACAGATCAGGCGATGTATTGTTCTTCTGCCAGTTTGTTACAGGGTGGTGTTGGTGCCTTGACCAGTCTGCCGGTAACAGTTACTTATGTGCCGAATGAAAGCCTGGCTGAACAACCGACTCATTGACGAAGAAGAAGCAACGGTCTCCATTTTTGACCGGAGCTATCTCTACGGCGAAGGGGTTTTTGAAACACTGCGGGTCTACGAAAGTAGGCCCGCTTTTTTTTCGCTTCATTATAAGAGGCTTAAAAAAAACTGCCGCAGGTTGGGCATCCCTCTCCCACTTTCGGAAAAAAAATTGGAGACAACAGTGCTTCGCCTTTTGAAAGCAAACCATCTCAAAGAAACAGTGGTGCGCATCACCTTGAGCACCACAAACATCTCCATTTTCTGCCGTCCCATCCATATCGATCCCAAATTATTTCAAAGGGGAGTCAAAGTTTTACCGCTGAAATCCCTTTGCAACGACTCCCCCGCTGTTGCCGGTATCAAATCGACCAGCTACCTGACCAAAATGCTCGCGCGTGCAGAGGGCGATCACGCGGGGGCGCACGATGCCCTGCTCAAAAACAGCAGAGGCCATTGGGTGGAAGGGAGTCGCACCAATTTTTTTATCATTGTAAAAGGGGTGGTGATCACACCGCCGCAAAGCGACGGCCTTTTGAAAGGGATCACGCGTGAAGTCGTTTTAAAAATACTGAAGCAGAAAAAAATAAAACATCGTGAAGCCCATATTACCGATTCACTTCTTAAAAAAGCCGACGAAATTTTTCTGACCGGCTCCACCAGCGAAGTTCTACCCGTTCGTGAAATCATTGGACTCTGGAAAAAACAAATCCAAAAAAAAACCCTCACCTTCCAGATCAGAAAATATTATCTGACTCTTTTTCAACAACAGGTAAAATAAACCTCATTTCAATTTGATGGCTAAATGGATACAATCGCGGAAATGAAAAGATATTTTTCTTTTATTGCTCTCTTCTGCCTCATGCAGGGATGCGGAGGTTCAACCACTGCAGATGGGGTCGCCAGCTCGGGGGCCGCGGCCACCGTTTCCATAGTCGTTGACAACCCCAACATCAGCGATTCTTCCACGGGGAAATCTGTCGGCAAGTCAGTCGATGTCGCGGTGAACTACTCTCCCGTGGAGGACTACTCCAACATGTCTGTTTCAAAAGCAGTGTTGAGCTCGCTGGCTCCGAGCACTTGCACCCTGACTTTTTCCGGCGCCGATTTTACCACATTTACCGCGTCATTCTCTCTTCCCTCGGGGGCCTCCAGCGTAACAGCTACACTCCCATTAACAGCGGGTTCCAGCAGAACAATCTGCGTCAGTTGTCCCGATTCCAGCGGCACTACCAATGGCATTGAAGTCGGCTACAATGCCTGCACCACAACTGATCTGGCCGCCGGAGCCAATTCCGTTTCGATGAGCACCAAATTTCTCAACATGATCACCGACGATACTTCTGTTTTGAACTTCGCCCGCATCAACCAGGAAAGTTCATCGCAAACCAAAATCCAGCTCGCCTTCGGCTCGGTTCTGACGGACGCCCAAAAGACCGCCATGAAATGCATTGTTGAACTCGACCGGAGCGGAAGCGGAACCAGTTTCGGTTCGATTGATCCGGATCAAAGCAACGGATTTACATCAGCCACAACCGGTAGCAGACCCAATCCCTATTTTTTAATCACCGGAGGGGTATCCAGACCTGTGGCTCTTTTTTATGATCAATACGACTATCTCTATATGAGACCGACGGCGGCATGGAGCACCACCGACAGCGGCAACACCATGGCGGTCATTACCTACGGCATCACACAGAATAAAACTTCGGTAGACACCGACCAGAAAGGTCAGTGGGCGGTGCTCTGCTCACTCACGGGCGTCACTCCATGGGACCGCGCACCGAACAGCGGTTATGCAAAATTTGATTTGAGTCCAAACACGAATATTTCCACCGACACCATCGCCTCCGACGGCGGCTCCTGCACAGAGGCTCGCTCGGGGGAAACCTGTCTCTCTGGAATTTGCGGTTCGACCAGCAAATGCGTAGCGATCCGCCCGGGAACACAGGGGCATGGTCGTCTTCTGGCCGGGCCTGATTTTGGAACTACAACGGCCGATAGTACCGACGGAACGGGAACAGCGGCCCGGTTTTCAAGCCCAAGACAAGCTTGTGCCTCACCCGATGGCGTCAACGTTTTTGTAACCGATGGAATCAATCATACCATCCGCCAGATTGTTTATTCCACAGGTGTGGTCACTACCTTGGCCGGAACTGCAGGAATCAACGGATCAACGAATGCCACCGGAGCCGCGGCCCGCTTTAGTACGCCGGTTGGGTGCGTGGTCGACTCGACCGGCGCCAATATTTACGTGGCTGAATTTGGCAACAATATGGTGCGCAAAGTGGTTGTCTCAACAGGCGTCGTCACTCTGGTGGCCGGATCGGGAACTGGCACAAGAACAGACGGCACCGGCGCGGGCGCCTCCTTCAACCAACCCTACGGCATCGCCATTGATAATGCCGGAAACAATCTCTACGTCACGGAACACAGTTCAAATTCGGTCCGCCAAATCGTGATCAGTTCGGGAGTAGTTACAACTCTGGCCGTATTTTCGGAATCTGTAGATCTGAACTGCCCACACGGCATCGATATCGATTCAACCGACACTTATTTGTATGTAGCCAATAATGCTTGCGGATCAGTCTCCGGAAATACCATCGCCCGTATCAACACGAGCACCGGAGCTACCAGCACTATTGCGGGAGCCGGAGGACTCGGAAATGCCAACGCAACCGGTAGCCTCTTAAGCATGACCTTCCGCGGTGCCGAAGGCATCGCGGTCCATCCCGGTGATCAAGGGATTTATGTGTCAGAAGCTCAAGGAGACCGCATCCGAATGCTGAATTTGGAAACTGGAATCAGTTACACAATATCAGGCTCCGAAGATGGAAGTGCGGGGGACGAGTGGTCGGGATCGGGAACCGGTTCCCTCTACAGCAACCCGGCACTGATATCGATCGACGCCACCGGCTCTATTCTTTACGTGGCCGATCAGAGCAATAACAAAATCCGCAAAATCACACAAAATTCGTCGGATCCCAGTTAAACTGGTGACCTTCAATGCGTCAAAATTTTATGACAAGTTTTTGACAAGGAAGTAAAAAGTGACCTGTTTTATGCCAGATAATAAAATCATATTTAATACAATGCATCTAACCTCAAAATATTTTGGCACAGCGATTGCTTCTATCGTCTCGTGGGAAAAGGGGGATGTTAATGAAAACGACGCCATACTTACATCACATCATTAAGCTGGGAGCCTTACTGTTAATCCCGTGGGTATTCATTTCTTGCGGGGGAGCTGATACTGGATCTTCGGCGACAACGGGGACCACGACCGTGACGGGTACCGGTGGATCGGTATCACTCACCGGATCGGTGGAAGAACCCTCCACGGTATCTGCCAGCGTGAGCGTCGGAGCAAGCGCCTCCAAATCAGTTAATTCCGGATCCTCCGATGAAGGGGCATCGGGTTTCAGCGTCAGCAAGGCTTCGTCAAGTGAACAAGATGCACCCAAACCCCTTCTCATCGTCAGCAAAGCGACAGTCGAACTCCCCGCCAGCGGTGGCAGTTGCACAGCAAAAACCCCTGGAGGGACGTCTCTGGATACGGGAAGTATTTCTGCCACTGGAGCCTTCTCCGGTTTGTCCATCGATCCGACCGCCCTCGATACAACAAAACAGGTTCTGATTGATTGCACGACCGCCAATAACAAACGCTTCACAACCATGTGCGACGCCACTACCACAGACGGCGTGACCAGCATTAATTGCGGCACGATGAATTCCGATTCAACCCTCTCCGTCCAACAGATCTATTTTCAGGGAGATGCCAATTGTACCCCCGCCGACCCGTCAGCTTGTGCGGCTCAATTTGCCAGCGGTGCTATCAAACCGTTGGCCCTTTTTCAGACATTCCAAAAAACATATGATGTGAGCTCCACAGCGGGTTCCGACACGGCGGCCAGCGCCATGCAGTCGATGCGCAAGGCCTGGAGAGCGGCCATGGCCAACGGAACGCCCTCTTTTGGTGATATCAATTCCGCACTCGGAGGGGGAGGCATCATCAACACATGGAAAGCATTCGATCCAGACTTGAGCGCCATAGATATGAGTGCCGCCATGACCCAGATCCAGAGTTATATGCCAGCCTGTGCCAAAACATTTGCCGACAGCACGACCTTCACGAAATATTCCAGTGCGGGTAGTGCGGGCTGGGGCGCTGCCGCTCAATACTTTAGCAAACAGACCTCCACAGAACTGGCCAATGGCATTGCCAGGCCGGAAATTTTTCAGGGTGTTATGAACCAATATGCAACCGACTATTCGAACGGGAATACCGCCGCTTTCAACACCATGTCCAACGGGGGAGCGGCCAGAATGATGGGACAGATGGCTGGAAAATGCTCTGTGTCTGATCTCTCTGGAAAATACGATGAGATGCAGAAGATGGTCGATGCCCAAGCTTCCAGTTTCGGCGCACTGACCTCTGCCCAGATGGCCTCCATGGGAGAAGCCTTTTGCAATACCCTCAAAGGAGCCGACAGCGCGGCCAAACTGTTACTGATCAACAACGATCCGGGATCCTATGCGGGGAGAATGTTTGCCAACCCGGATGCATATACCGGAGCTTCCGGGGGCGACACGGTTGGCAACATATTCACATTAGGCCAGCAGGGTTTCACTTTGACCAACATGGTCCCCTGCCAGACTTCTGATCAATGCCCTTCCGGACAGTCTTGCGGCGGATTCAATAATTGCGTCTCTTCAGTCACCTGTAGTTCTTCATGCGGGTTTGGTTCTCTCTGTGCGAGTAATGGCGCCTGCACTACAGGGTGTTGTGGAAGCGGATGTAGCGGTAATGGCAGTTGCATTTTTCCGGCGGGCGTTTCGGGTGGCGGCGCGGTTTTGAAAGGACTAGGAGTCGCCTGCACTGCCAACAGCGAATGTTATTCCAGCAATTGTCTCAATAGCACTTGCTCCTACTACGGGGACGCCAGCCTTCTGGCCAATGGAGTGGCCTGCACCACCAATGGCCAGTGTTCTTCTGGCAATTGTGAAAGTTCCCTTTGTGCCGCGGTTGTGGGCTATCCGCGCACACTTATATGGACCACAAAAGTGACTGGCACCACTCCCGATCCATGCGATGGAGGAACTGTCAAATTTAAACTCATTCAAAGCAGTGCTACGGCCGGAATAATGTATCAACATAACGGCGCTGATGATTTCAACGGTGGAGATTCGGCCACAGAGAGTGTCATTACCAGTTCAACGGCCAGTGGTGGAAACATCACGGTGGGTTCTGGAGGAGCGGCGGGCATAGGAACCTTTGCAACCGCCCAACTCAACCTCAATTACAGCGACATCTGCCTTAGACGCTATACTCCGTGAGGCTAGAGTCAATGG
>JAUSII010000117.1 GCA_030648035.1 Deltaproteobacteria bacterium
CCATTCTTGATCGATACGACTATATCATTAGAGATTGTCCTCCATCCGTGGGCCTTTTAACGCTGAATGCTTTGACCGCAACGCTTTCGGTGATCATTCCGGTGCAATGCGAATATTATGCGATGGAAGGTTTGGCGGCGCTTAAAAAAACGGTTTATCTGGTGAAACAACGACTGAATCCGGGAATTGAAATCAAAGGAATTGTTTTGACCATGTTCGATGCCAGAAATAATTTGGCCCATCAAGTTGCACAAGAATTGCGGAATCATTTTAATGAAGCGGTCTTTAATGTGGTGATTCCCAGAAATGTTCGATTGAGCGAAGCGCCGAGCCATGGAAAACCGATAATTTTATATGACGTAAAATCGAAAGGGGCTTTGGCTTATTTTCAATTAGCCAAAGAAGTTTTGGCGCAGGATTTTGAAGTTCAACCATTAAAGGAGGAGATTTATGCAACAACAGAGAAAGGCCCTGGGGAAGGGCCTGGCATCACTGATTAGTCCGGAAGTTATTCCGATGCCGGAGACAACTAATGGTCCAACCTTTATTTCGGTCGACAGTATTTTTGCCAATCGCCAACAGCCGCGACATGAATTTGATGATGAGGCGATCAAAGATTTGGCGGAATCCATCAAGCGTGAAGGTGTTTTGCAGCCGCTTATCGTTTGTCCTTCCATGGATGGTCGTTTTGAATTGATCGCCGGAGAGAGAAGGTGGCGGGCTTCCAAATTGGCCGGACTGACACAAGTGCCTGTTATTATTAAGAGTGTTCAGGATGACAAAATGCTGGAGCTGGCGATGGTGGAAAATATTCAGCGGCAGAATCTTAACGCGATGGAAGAATCAAAAGGATATCAGGCGATGGTTGACCGTTTTCAAATCAGTCACGCCGATATTGCCGAGCGTGTTGGAAAATCGAGAGAACATGTGGCCAACTCCTTGCGTCTGCTGCGTCTGCCGAAAATTGTTCAAGACGATATTTCTGCCGGACGGATGACGGCGGGTCATGCGAGAGCATTGCTTTCGCTGGCTTCTCTTCAGGATCAACTTCATTTTCGCGAAAGGATTCTCGAAGAGACTTTGAGTGTGCGAGATGTTGAAAAATTGATTCAGGAAAGAGGGGGTGTTCGCAAAAAAAATCAGCGGGGGCCCAGAAAAAACTTGTCACCGCAAATAAAGTTGCTATTAGACGAAATGGAAAAGTCGCTTGGGACAAGAGTTCGTTTGCAGATGGGCGCAATTGAAGGGCGTGGCTCGGTGGTGATCGAATATTATTCATGGCAAGATCTCGATCGTGTTTACAAAAAAATTAAGACGTGAAAAAAATCGTAAACTTATGGGGAGGAAAGATGTCGAAGAATAATGGATGGCTCAAATCCAAAGATCAGGTGAACGGCTTGCTGGACAAGGGTTGCAGCGTTGACGGCAAAATTGTTTTCGACGGCACCGTTCAGATCAATGGTGAGTTCAACGGAGAGGTCAGTTCAGAAGGGACGTTGATCGTTGGACAAGATGCCAGACTTTCCGGTCAGGTAGTGGTCGATACCCTCATTTGTTACGGAACGGTTGATGGAAAAGTTGATGCCAAAACCCGGATTGAAATTCGCGTTCCGTCCGTTGTCACGGCGGATATCAGCACCAAGAGTCTGATGATAGAAGAGGGGGCCCTGTTTCAGGGCAGATGCTTTATGCAACAACCCTCCAAGGTGGAAGAATTGCCCAAACCTTCGGTAATCAATACGGAATCTGACTCCAGGGAATCGGTGGCCGTTTAATCCCTTGTAATCCTTTTGAGGATAGACTAGAAACCCGCCGGCTTTATAAGACACCAGAAACAAAGGTAAAAGTGCATGCTTTTAGCGGAAGAAATCCAATTATTTCCGGACCACACCATCGTCTATCAGCTGGTTATTTTTCTTGTGGTTGCGGTGGTGTTAAATCTTTGCGTTTTCAAGCCGATTTTAAAAATTATCCACTTGAGAAAATCGAGAACAGAGGGTGATCGCAAAAAAATTGAAGATCTGAAACATAAAAGCGAAAAGCTGCTGAAAGAATACGAAGAAAAATTCCAGAAAGCCAAAGTCGAGGCGCTCCAGATCAAGGAGACCATCCGCCGAGAAGGGGACGAACAGGGACACCGGATTGTTCAGGAAGCCAAACAGGCGAGCCTTTCCGAAATAGAAAAAATCAGGCAGGAGATCGGAGCGGCCAGCCAAAAGGCCTCCGAAGATCTGGAGCTAAAAGCAAAGGATCTGGCAAAAAATCTGGCGGAAAAAATTTTGGGTCGGCCTGACAACAAGACAAACTGAAGATTATGGATAAGGCGTTGATATATAAATGGGTCAACTTCGTTATTTTTCTGGGCTCGCTCGTCTATTTTTTGAAAAATCCGATCCGTGATTTTCTGGGGGATCGCCGGGAATCTCTAAAAAGGGAATTGGAGTTGGTGGCCAGGGAGCGTTTGGCCATGGAGCAGAGATTTAATGCCTTAAGAAAGCAGATGGCGGGGGCAGACAGTGAAATTACCGATTTAAAAAAAGAACTGCGGCAGGAGGGGGAGAAAGAAAAAGCAAATCTGGTCAAAAAATCGCAAAGCTTTGCACAAAAAATCAGGGAAGACGCCACCCGTATCGCCTCACAAGAATTGAACAAGACCAAGTTAATGCTTCAAACCAAAACCCTTCTTCTGTCGGTCGATTTGGCCAGGGGGTTGTTGGAGAGATCGATTCATGCAGAGGACCAGAGCCGTCTGCTCATTGAAGGTATAAAACAATTGGAGAAATTTAATGAAACAAAGAGTGCTGGCTGAACGTTATGCCAGGGCCTTATTGATGCTGGGGACGGAAGAGAAATCGACAGAGCGACTTCAGGATGAGTTGCGCCGTTTTGCCAAAGTGGTGGCGCTGGAGCCCCGGCTTCTCAAAATTCTCTCCTATCGTGAGCTGTCGAAGAAGAAAAAAGAGGATTTGATGAAAGATCTGTCCCTCAAACTTTATCTTTCTCCCGAAATTCAGAATTTTTTCAAACTTCTTCTGGCCAGAGGGAGGATGGAATTGTTTCCCTCCATTCTCGAGGCCTTCGAAGCTTTCGTCCGCGAGGTTGAAAATGTGGTGATCGCCCGCGTGCAGGTGGCCGAAGAGCAGAGCGCCAAACCACTTCTGGGGGATTTGAAAAAGGCGTTGGAAAGAATGACTTCCAAAAAAGTGGAATTCAAGATCGAAGAAGACAAAAGTCTGATCGGCGGACTTAAAGTGAGAGTCGGGGATACTATTTATGATGCGAGCATAGCGGGTGAGTTGGAGCGAATCAAAGAAAACTGGATTTAATAAAGGAGATTTATTTATGGACATCCGGGCGGAAGAGATCAGTCAGATTATCAAGGAACAGATCAAGGATTACGGCAAGACTGTCGGTTCCGAAGAGACGGGCCAGATTTTGACGGTGGGTGATGGTATCGCCCGGGTCTACGGACTGGAAAAGGTGATGGCCGGAGAGCTGTTGGAATTTCCACACGGCATCAAGGGAATCGCCTTGAACCTAGAAGAAGATAACGTCGGGTGCGCGATCATGGGTGAAGATGTGGAATTGCGCGAAGGGGATCCGGTCAAGAGAACGGGCCGCATCGCAGAAGTTCCCGTTGGCGAAAATCTTTTGGGCAGAGTGGTCGATGCCCTCGGCAAACCGATCGATGGTTTGGGGCCGATTCAGGCCAAGGAATTGCGCAAAATTGAAATCAAGGCGCCGGGCATCGTTGCCAGACGGTCGGTACATCAGCCTCTGCAGACCGGCATTATGGCCATCGATGCGATGACCCCGATAGGCCGCGGCCAGCGCGAGTTGATTATCGGTGATCGTCAGACCGGAAAAACATCCGTCGCCATCGACACGATCATCAATCAAAAAGGCAAAGAGGTTTTCTGCGTTTATGTCGCCATCGGACAAAAAGTTTCCACCGTGGCCCGCGTCGTCGACAAACTCAAACAGTTTGGCGCGATGGATTACACCATCGTCGTTGCGGCCAATGCCTCCGATCCGGCACCGCTTCAATTTTTAGCCCCTTATGCCGGGGTAACGATGGGAGAATATTTCCGCGATTCCGGCCGTCATGCTCTGGTGGTTTATGATGATCTTTCAAAACATGCTGTCGCTTATCGCCAGTTGTCACTTTTGCTCCGTCGTCCTCCCGGGCGTGAAGCCTATCCCGGAGACGTTTTTTATCTTCACTCCCGTCTTCTGGAACGTGCGGCCAAGCTTTCCGAGAAAAATGGCGGCGGCTCTTTGACCGCTCTTCCGATCATCGAAACTCAGGCCGGTGACGTTTCGGCTTATGTTCCGACCAACGTGATTTCGATCACCGACGGGCAAATTTATCTGGAAACCGATCTGTTTTATTCCGGTATCCGTCCGGCCATCAACGTCGGTCTTTCTGTTTCCCGCGTCGGTGGTGCCGCGCAGATCAAGGCAATGAAGCAGGTTGCCGGTCGTTTGCGTCTCGACCTGGCACAGTTTCGTGAAATGGCGGCCTTTGCACAGTTCGGCGCCGATCTTGATACGGCCACCAAGAAACAACTCGATCGTGGCGAGCGTCTGGTGGAATTGATGAAGCAGGGATTGTATTGCCCTAAGTCGGTGGAGGTGCAGGTGTTGGAAATTTATGCCGGCACAAACGGCTGGCTCGATCATCTGCCGGTCCAACAGGTGCGCAAATATTTGAATGAACTCTTTTCCTTTTTTGAGTCAAAACATCCGGATATTCTGGGCGACATTCGGGAGAAAAAGGAGCTGGGTGAGGAGCTGAAGAAAAAAATCGACAAGGTTTTGGAAGAATTTAAAAACTATTTTGCAGTTTAAAAATTATGGCGTCGCTTAAAAGTATCAAAAAAAGAATTGGCTCGGTGAAGAACACGCAGAAAATCACCAAGGCGATGAAAATGGTGGCCGCTGCCAAGCTCCGTCGAGCGCAGGTGGCCGCGTTCAATGCTAGGCCCTACACGCATGAGGTTATCGCTTTGACAAACCGTCTTATTGTGAGTCAACAGAATGAAAAACATCCTTTGACAATCGCGAGTGATAAAATTTCCAAACGGGAATATCTGGTTTTTACCTCCGATCGCGGTCTTTGCGGCGGCTTCAACAGCAATCTTTTGAGAAGGTTGGGAGACATGCTTTTGGAAGGCCGGTCCAAAAATATTCAGAGCGATTGCCGGATCATCGGCAAAAAGGGGAGAGATTATTTCAAGTCGAAGGCGTGGGAGATTGCGGAGTCGGTCACCGGCCTCTACGACAATCTCAATCGCAAAGTAGCCAAAGATTTGGCCACCATCGCCACCCATCGTTTTGAAGAGGGAAAGACCGACGAGGTCTGGATTGTTTTCAACTATTTCAGGTCGGCGATGGTGCAAGAGGTGACGTTTAAAAAGATTTTGCCGATTGAGACTTCTGAAAAAACAAAAAAGGCGATTGATTATATTTATGAGCCGAATGCCCAGGTTCTAGTGGATGCTCTTTTAAGAGAGAGGGTCGTTTCAGAAATTTATCAGGCGTTTTTGGAATCGATGGCGTCCGAGCTGGCGTCTCGCATGGCCGCCATGGAAAATGCAACCAGCAATGCCTCCGACATGATTCGCTATCTGACCCTGGTTTATAATCGGGTCCGCCAGGCCGCCATCACCCGGGATCTGATGGATATCGTGAACGGTGCAGAAGCGTTGAGGTAATTTTGAATTAACAGCCGCGGAGCGGCAAGGAGTTTTACAATGAGCACCAATGGACATGCAACAATGGGGAAGGTGATTCAGATTATCGGACCGGCGGTTGACGTTCGGTTTGATGAAAATCTTCCCGAAATTTATTCGGCCTTGAAGGTCACCAACCCTTCCATCAATAATGATCAGTGGAATTTGACGCTGGAAGTGGCCCAACACATCGGCGAAAATACCGTCCGCTGTATTTCGATGGATGCCACCGACGGTCTGGTCCGCGGCACCGAAGTTATGAATACCGGCAAACCGATACAGATGCCGGTGGGGAGAGAGCCGCTGGGACGCATTTTGAATGTGATCGGTCAGCCTGTCGATGAGATGGGTCCAGTCAACGCCAAAAAACATTATCCCATTCACCGTTCAGCCCCTCCGTTTGAAGAACAATCAACTTCGGTGGAGATGTTTGAAACCGGCATCAAGGTCATCGATCTTCTGGCCCCGTATCCTCGCGGCGGAACAATCGGTCTCTTCGGCGGTGCCGGCGTCGGCAAAACCGTTATCGTGATGGAGCTGATCAATAACGTGGCCCAGCAACACGGCGGCTTTTCTGTTTTTGCAGGCGTCGGCGAGAGAACCCGCGAAGGAAATGATCTCTGGATGGAGATGAAAGAGTCGGGCGTGTTGGAGAGAACCGCGCTGGTTTATGGGCAGATGAATGAGCCCCCGGGCGCGAGAGCGCGCGTGGCGCTGTCGGCTTTGACGGTTGCCGAATATTTCCGCGACGAAGAAAAGAAAAATATCCTGGTTTTTATTGATAATGTTTTTCGGTTCGTTTTGGCGGGCTGCGAAGTGTCGGCGCTTTTGGGCAGAATACCTTCTCAGGCGGGTTACCTGCCGACCATGGCTTCTGAGCTGGGCAACTTGCAGGAAAGAATCACTTCGACAAAAGACGGTTCAATCACCTCT
>JAUSII010000125.1 GCA_030648035.1 Deltaproteobacteria bacterium
CTGCGGCGGTGATCAAAAGCCACCACAATGTGGGCGGCCTGCCGGAAAAAATGGGACTCAAACTGGTGGAACCGTTGCGCGAATTATTCAAAGACGAAGTGAGAGAGTTGGGCGGAGCACTTGGCATTCCCAAGGAGATCACCAGCCGCCAACCTTTTCCCGGTCCGGGCTTGGGCATTCGCATCATCGGAGAAGTGACCAAAGACCATCTGGAAATTCTGCGCAACGCCGATGAGGTGATGATGCAAGAGGTGAAACGTGCCGGCTGGTATAATAAAGTCTGGCAGACCTTCTGTATTTTGTTGCCGATCAAAACCGTCGGTGTGATGGGGGATGAAAGAACTTATGAAAACGTCATCGCCCTGCGCGCGGTGGAAAGCATGGATGGCATGACCGCCGACTGGGTCAAACTTCCCTACGATCTGCTCGGCAAAATCTCCAACCGCATCATCAACGAAGTCAAAGGCATCAACCGCGTCGTCCTCGACATCTCCTCCAAACCACCAGCGACCATTGAGTGGGAGTGATTGCAAAAAGGGGAATCTATCGCCGACTGTGGGCGGCGAACCATTCTTTGCCGTCGCTCGATACGAGGTAGGCATCTTTGAGTCCGTTGGCCTTCGTTATACCGAAAGAGATGTTGTAATAGGGGGCGTCGTCCTCAATGTGTCGGATCGATTTCAGTTCGGAGATTTTTCCTGAAGGGTTGATCAGTAGATCTCCGGGTTGCATCTCCATCGCCTTGACCCAGACCGATTGCCCCTCTTTTTGCACCAGCATCCGGTGGGTTTGTGTGACGCGGATTGTGGAATCACCGCTCTGTCCGGTCAATGCAAATTCCAGCCACGACTGATGGCCGATTTTTCGGATGACCTCTCTGGGAATCTGATACCGGGTTTCCCCGGTTTGGGAATCGAGTGCGCCGATAGCCGGTAGTGGTTCTCCCCGTTCTTCTTTTTCATTCAATTCAGCGAATGTGATGGATCCCGTTTCGGTTTTCAACAGGGTGTCTCCCAGAAAGCATCCATCCAAGTCGAGATCGGTATAGAGAATAACCTCAAAGCGAACCCCTTTTGCTGTGGCTGTATCGATCACCTGCTGAAGTGAATATTCTTTAACATTGGCGCCACCGTCTTCATCTTCATCGGTCAGAAGAAACAGAACTTTTTCAACATCGTTTTCAGTGGCCCACGGTTCCCCTTTGAGGGCGCTCATGGAAGCCTCCCAGTGGAATTCCAGGCTTCCATCTCCTATTTTGTCAAAAATCTTTTGAAGACCGGTTCGTACTGCCTCCACGTTGGAACGCTTCCAAGGGTTGACGAAATTCTCCCACCAGGCGGTATCGCCATGACTGTGCATGTCCATCGTATTTCTGGAATCGAGACGGACCACACGTCCCCAATCACCGGTGATGTCGTCCACATAATAGCGCAACCCGATGGAAACCTGTCCTCCGGCTTGCAACTGTTTCTCGGCCAGCGAATAAATTTTGACCATGTTCTTTTTCACATCCTCCACATTGTCTTTCATGCTTCCGGAGGCATCGATGAGAACTTCGATCTGATAATATTTTTTTGGGATTTTTATCGGGATTCGTTCCAGTATTTTTTCTGCCATGGAGGTGCCGAGATCGGGCGCATCCCCCTGTAAAATTCCGCCGGTAACTTTGGTCAATTGTTCGAGTTTGGCAATATATTCTTGCGCAGCCTTTGAGCGGGACATTTTTATCCGGGGCGGAGGCGCCTTGGACTCCAATGGTTCTGCCTGTGCATCCTCTTTTTTGTGGTGTTCCGGAGGTTTTTTCCCTGCTCTTTTTGGAGGGGGCGGAGGAGGCGCGGGTGGTTTGGCTTCGACGGGCAGAGAAGGTGGAGTTGCCTCTGCGGTCGGTGCCGTCGGTTGCGTCATTCCCGTGTTTCGCTGAACCTGATCCCAATCGAGATCGATGTGCAGTGTGTCGTGCAGATAGACGGTAAATCCCAGAATTGTATTTTCAATGGCCAATGCGGCAACCTCTGTCTCCCGAACGTTTCCTGTTTGCAAAGCCCCTTTGAGCCACGACAATCGGCTATAAGCCGTTCCCCAAACCCCAGCGGCACGCATCTCTTTGATGATGTTCGAAAAATAATATTGGGTCAGATTTTTTTGGGTGGCATCAGAGAGTAATGTGCCGCCATCTTGATGACCGACTTGTCGCGTGTAACCTAGTGCTTCCAACATCCAGAAAAGCCCAAGACTCAAATGACGCATCTGCTCCGGGCTGTGAGCGGGGGTTTTGCTGTCGGATCGATCGACCGATTGAAAGACATCGGTAAAATCGACCGGATGACAATCCTGCATGGAGTCGCAATGGGGATGATCAAAAACCGAAATGGCTTTTGAAACCACCTGCTCCAGAGTCTTGTCTGTTTTTGAAGTCGGGTCCATAGGGTCATATCTGTATCGGCACCCCTTAAAAAAAGTTGCCTGTTTTCGCAAGATTTTTTATCGCACGCTTGACGCTGATCTCTTTTTGAGTACAATAGTGCTCAATATGAGCACACAGCCTTCCATTCTGGTTTCCCTTTTTGGTTCAAAGACCAGGGCCGATCTGATCACCCTGTTTGTCATGCATCCGGGCGAGTCTTTTTACATTCGCCAAATTGCAGAGCTTATTACGCAATCCACGGGAGCTGTGGTTCGTGATCTGGACCGGTTGGAACAGCTGGGGTTTTTAACCAGCGAAACCAGGGCGCATGCCAAATACTATGTCATGAATTCGCAGTCCCATATTTTTCCGGAACTGCAATCGCTTGTTTTAAAAACAGCGGGTTTGGCGGATGTTTTAAAGAAGGCATTAAGACCGTTTGACTCCATCTTGTTTGCTTTTGTTTACGGCTCTTTTGCGAGCGGTGAGATGGGACCAAAAAGCGATATTGATCTGTTTTTGGTAGGGACCGTTTCCTCAATGAATTTGGCCAAAGCGATGCGTTCCGTTCAACTTTAGCTTGGGCGCGATGTTCAATTTTCTATTTTTGATAAAGATGAGTTCTTGCGAAAATCAAAGAAGGGTGATGATTTCATCCGGCAGGTTGTTGGTGGTCCTAAAATCATGATTGTCGGAGATGCCAGTGAGTTTGAACGATTTGCAAAAACAGGGGTTGATTAAGCCTTTCAAAGTTTCTCCCTCACAAATTCAGGATCGTCTTCAATTGGCAAAAAGGGATATCGCCACGGCGAGAAAACTTTTGGGAAGTGATTCCGATTGGGCTTTCAGCATTGCCTACAACGCTGTTTTACAGGCGGCCCGAGCTTTGATGTTTGCCAAAGGGTTTCGTCCGGCAACGGGAGAAGGACAACATGTTGCCGCGGTCCGCTTTGCCGAGGCTGTCTTGGGCAAAGAAATGGGAGACGAAATTTTCATCTTCGACAAGATGCGCTCCAAACGGCATCGGGTGATCTATGATGTGAGTGGATCGGTTTCCACACAGGAAGCCAAAGCCGCCTTTGAGTTTGCGGTTACTTTTGTGGAAAAAGTAGAACAAATTTTAAAATAACCCATGCACCACTCCGATTTCGTCCATCTTCATCTGCACACTTATTACAGTCTTCTCGATGGCGCTTGTCCGATTGAGGCGCTGGCGGCGCGCGCGCATGAGTTGAAGATGCCGGCCATTGCCATGACCGACCACGGCAATCTTTTTGGTGCGGTGGAATTTTATCAGACGATGTCGAAGAAGGGGATCAAGCCGATTCTCGGTTGCGAGGCTTATCTGCTCACCACCGGTTCCCGTCATAAAAAAGATATCAACGCGGAGGGTTTTCTCTCGCACATCACATTGCTCGCCAAAAATAAAGAGGGCTATCAGAATCTCTGCAAGCTGGTGAGTGCGGGGCATCTGGAGGGTTTTTATTACAAACCGCGCATCGACAAGGAATTGCTCGAGCAACACGCCGAGGGGATCATTGCTCTGTCGGGTTGTCTGCGCGGTGAGATTCCGATGCATCTTTCGCGCGGCAATATGGATGCGGCGAAAAAAGCGGCGGATTATTATTCAAAAGTTTTTGGCGAAGGGAATTTTTATATCGAAATCTCCGACCACGGCCTGCCGGAACAGAAACAGATTCGCGCCGATCTCATCACTTTGGCGAAAGAGACCGGTCTACCGTTGGTGGCCACCAACGATGCCCACTATATTCACCAGAATCAGGCGATTGCGCACGACGCGCTGGTCTGCATTCAGACGGGCAAGCTGATGTCCGACACCAATCGCCTCAAGATGGCATCGGACCAGCTTTATGTGCGATCGGCAGACGAGATGAAGGCCCTCTTCGCCGATTGTCCCGAGGCGATTTCCAACACGGTGGCCATCGCCGAGAAATGCAATCTCGAACTCGATTTTAAAACCTATCATTTCCCGCGGTTTCAGGCGCCGGAGGGGAAAGATCTCGCGACGTATCTCGCCGAAATGTCGGCCACCGGCCTGGAAGAGCGTCTCAAAGAAATTGCAGTCCGTTCCAAGACGGAGCCCGATCGCGAACCTTATCTCAAACGACTCGACTATGAATTGGAGATGATTAAAAAAACGGGCTTCGCCGGATATTTTCTGATTGTCGCCGACTTTATCCAATACGCCAAACAGCAGGGCGTGCCGGTCGGTCCCGGGCGCGGTTCTGCCGCCGGTTCGCTGGTGGCTTATTGCTTGGGCATCACCGATATCGATCCGATCGAACACCAGCTTCTCTTCGAACGCTTCATCAATCCCGAGCGCGTTTCGCAACCCGATATGGATATCGACTTTTGCATGCGTCGGCGCGACGAGGTTCTGCAATATGTCCAGAAAAAATATGGCAACGTGTCGCAGATCATCACCTTTGGGAAAATGAAAGCGCGCGCGGTCGTGCGCGATGTCGGCAGAATTCTGGGCGTCCCCTATGGCGATGTCGATCGCATTGCCAAACTGATTCCCAACACGATCGGCATCACGCTGGAGAAAGCGATCGAGATTGAGCCGCAGTTGAAAACGCTCTGGCAGAAAGATGAAAAAATAAAAGAACTTCTGGAAATTGCAAAGATGCTCGAGGGCTTTCCCCGCCACGCCTCGACCCATGCGGCCGGGGTGGTGATCTCCGACAAACCCCTCGTCAACTTTTTGCCTCTCTATCGCGGTCAGCACGACGAAGTCGTCACCCAATACGACATGAAGGCGGTCGAAAAAATTGGCCTCATCAAGTTCGACTTTCTCGGACTAAAAACGCTGACGGTGATGGACGACACCATCCGGCTGATTGAAAAACGTCACAATATAAAAGTGGATTTGAAAACTCTGCCGCAAGATGATGCTGAAGTTTACAAACATTTGAGCGACGCCGATACTGCGGCGGTGTTTCAACTGGAATCTTCCGGCATGACCGATCTGGTCGCCCGCCTCAAACCCAACCGCTTTGGTGAATTGATCGCTCTGGTGGCGCTGTTCCGTCCCGGCCCGCTCGGCTCCGGCATGGTGGATGACTTTATCAATCGCAAACACGGCCGCACGCCGATTCGCTACGAACTGCCGCAGTTGAAGGAGATTCTGGAAGATACCTATGGCGTTATTTTGTATCAGGAACAGGTGATGCAGATCGCCAGCATGCTCGCCAACTTCAGTCTGGGTGATGCCGATCTCCTGCGCCGTGCGATGGGTAAAAAAATTCATGCCGAGATGGCCGAACAGCGCGAAAAGTTTTTGACGGGTGCGAAGGTAAATAAAATTCCATCCGCCAAAGCCGAAAAGATTTTTGATCTGATGGCCAAGTTTGCCGAATATGGTTTCAACCGGAGCCACTCGGCCGCTTATGCGCTGATTGCCTATCAGACCGCCTGGTTCAAAACACACTATCCGACCGAATACATGGCCTGCGTTCTCACGAATGAAACGGGAAACACCGACAAGGTTCTTTTTTATCTGCAGGAGTGTCAGGCGCTGGGAATCGAAATGCTTCCGCCCGATGTGAACGAGAGCGAACTCTCTTTCACCGTCGTCGGCGAGAAAAAAATCCGCTTCGGTTTGAGCGGCGTCAAGAATGTGGGAGAAGGGGCCGTCGAGGCGATTGTCGAAACGCGCACGCACGAGGGACCTTTTGTTTCCCTGCACGATTTTTGTGCGCGGGTCGACAGCCGCAAATCCAACCGGCGCGTGGCGGAGAGTCTCATCAAATGCGGCGCATTCGATTATTCAAAGGCAAAACGTTCGCAATTGGCGGTGGTGCTCGATCAGGCGTTGGAGATGGGTGCCTCACGGCAGAGGGATAAATTGAGTGGGCAATTCAGTTTGTTGGATCAACTCGGGACGAGTGAGGGGATGGAAACGGGGGGTCAAAAACTTCCTGATATTGAAGAGTGGCCGGAGCGCCAGCGTCTGGCTTTTGAAAAAGAATCGCTCGGGTTTTATCTCACCGGCCACCCGCTCGCGCAGTATGAAAAAATGGTGGCGCAATATGCCACCGCCGACTGTCTGCAAGTGAACGAACTTCCCGACAAACGCGAGGTGCGCGTGGGCGGGATTGTTGCGGCCATGCGCGAGATCACGACCAAAAAAGGCGACCGGATGGGCTTCATCACGCTGGAAGATCTCAAAGGGACGGTCGAGGTGGTGGTTTTTCCCGAGACCTATCTCAAATCGCACGCGTGGTTGAAGAGTGATCGTCCGCTGTTGGTGGTGGGGAATATCGATGAAGGGGAAGATTCCAACAAAATTATCGCCAAACAGATTCTGCTTTTGGAAGAGGCGCCGCAACATCTGACAAAAACAATTCACTTCAAACTTTCCGCTCCGGAGATGACCCCCAAACATCTCGAGGCGCTAAAAAGTATTCTCGGCCGTTTCAAGGGCCCCTGCGAAGCCTATATCCACATCGTGATTCCGGGCGAATCCGAAACCGTCCTCCGTCTGCCGCAAGAGTTGAAAGTAGACCCCACCCCCCAACTGGTCGACTCCATCAAAAAACTCTTCGGCCACAACGTAACGTGGTTTCAGGGGTAGAGTGGAGAACTTCAGCCCGATCTGTTTTGAGGGCGTGCAGACTTATTGCTGACAGGCCCCCGACACTTTTTAAAAAGGGTTGACCTTCTCCAGCAGATCCCATAAAGACCAGCCTCCATGGGCACCATCCATTTATTCGGTTCCGAGCGGCATCGTGAGGCTTGGAATCTTCAGGCCGACGAAATGAAAGTCCCTCTCCATTGGGTTCAGGACAAGGGAAAACTCCATCACATTGATATTGAAGCGGGCGATCTGGAAATTTCTGCCGAGGCCCGTGCAAAATTTGGTCTCACGCCCGGCGGCCCCGTCATTAAAACTCCGGCCCTGTGGAAAGCGGTGGGCGAGGTGAATGCCGCGCTGGAAGCGGCCCGTCAGAATCTGTTGAAAGAGTCTCTCTCCAGAAGAAAACATGTGGAGTCCAAAGTTTCCATCAATCATCTGACTCCGGGCGAGAAAAAACTGGCCGACTTCGTTCTCAAAAAACTGGGGCCTCTGGTCGATCGATACCATTTAGTTTCAACCGATCCCCGCTTTCCCGAATGGCAGAAAAGAATCGCATCGGAAGAGGCGGTCGGTGATGCTCTGTCTGCGGAACAATGGAGACACAAGTTAGATGACCAATGCTTCGATGATGACAAAGACGTTCGCTGTTCGGTGTTCGATGATTTTCCAAACAAACGGCCAAAATTTAACGGCCAACAGATTGGAACCTTGATCCCTTCCGATCTCACACAAAAAGATATCGATTGGATGGAGAACGCGTGGAAGGGCGAGAAGTTGCGCAATCCCTTTTTCTCTTCTCACACCGTCGTGGAGCATGACGGGGATGGCGGGTTCAAGTGGACACCGGCATCGGTCCATCCCATCACCGCCGGCACGTCCAAAGAACTCTCCCAAGCTTTTCTGGAGGCCGCCGCCATCGAAGGTATTGAGTCGAGTCTCTCCCAAGAGCTGATGGCATGGGGAAAAGCCCTGCAAAGCAGAGATCCCTACCCCTTTGATGACGCCGAACGCGCCACGATCTGGCAAAACGAAGGCAATCTGGAAATTTCGGTCGATGTCTCCCCCGATGGTTTGCTCGGCAAGTCGGGTATTCAAATGCTTGCCGGGGTGATTCGCCCCGGAGAAGCCACTTATGCCAATGAAAAAGTGCGGCCCATTTTGCAATCGCGTGAAAATCGTCTGGGCCAACTCCTCCCCGACATTTATAAATCGCGCACCATTCGTCAGGACACCCCGGTCCGTTTTATGGATCTCTTTTTCCGCGATGCCTCTGCACAGCAGAATGTCCGCGGTGAACTGATGGCCTATGCCTTTCCGAGTGGAACAAAAGTTTCGCAGGAAGAGGGGGTCGCCAAACGTATCGTGGCGGTCAACCATATGGTTTTGAAATTCGACAACATCTATCGTCTGCTGGCAGAGGTTGCCATGCATCCGACCCAAGTCCCTTTTGTGACACAAAGGGGAGTGGAATTGTTTGCAGTCGTGCATGAAATGTCGCACGGTTTTGGTCCCCAAAGTTCCACCCAAACAGCCGCAGGAAAGTCGGTGGAATTGGCGCTGGGAGGAGGCTTGAATTACGGTTTGGAAGAAGCCAAAGCCGATTCCGGCGGCATGGATTCTGTCCCCACACTTTTTGGACGCGAAGCCCTTGTCGAGTCGGATACGGAACAGGTGTATGCCACCTATGTGACAGGACTCATCCGCCAGATATATATGGGCGGGCGTGGCCACGGTGCCATTGCCCCTTCTTCTTTCGGTCTCTTGTGCGGAGAGGGGGCGATCATTGTCAAAGACAACCACTTTTATGCGGTCCTTGAAAAGATGCCCGCCGCTCTTGAAAAACTCTGGGCGACGATCAGTTCATTGCAGATGAAAGGGGACCCAGAGGCGGCAAAAATTTACATGGATGAAGAGGCGAAAAAAATTCCACCGCTGATGGATGAACTTGTCGCAAAATTCAACAGTCTCAATTTTCCCAACGACATCAAAATCGAGTATGAATTTGTCGAAACCCCGTAAAAAATCTTGTAACCTTTGAACAAGCTCCTGTATAATGCAGTTGCACGAAAGGAGATCAATACCACGGGTTTTGCCCTCACAAAACCGTCTCTCAAGAAAGAACGCGTCGTTCTCACCGGTATACGACGCGACGGCCAGAGCCGTAGCGATTTTGAATCCTCCCTCCAAGAATTAAAGAGACTGGTCGGTACCGCCGGCGGTGAAGTGATCGCCGAGACTTCACAAGAGGTCGATTGTCCCAATCCCAAAACATTTATCGGCAAAGGCAAGGTGGAAGAAATTTCCGAGCAGGTCCGTTTTCTCAATGCCGACAGCGTTGCTCTGGACGATGAGCTGTCACCGACGCAGAACCAGAATCTGGAGCAGGCCTTCGGGGTCAAGGTGCTCGATCGCACCGCCGTCATTCTTGATATTTTTGCCAAGCGCGCCCACACCAAAGAGGGGCGACTGCAGGTGGAGCTGGCGCAATTGAAATATATGGCGCCGCGCCTCAAAGGTTTGTGGTCCCACTTCAGCAAGCAGAGCGGCGGTATCGGAACGAAAGGCCCCGGCGAAACCCAATTGGAAGTTGACCGTCGGCGCGTGCGCGAGCGAATCGCCCTTTTGAAATCCCGCCTGAAGGATGTTGAAACCCATCGCACGATCCATCGTCTCAAAAGAGAGGCGGTGCCGCTCCCTCTTTTTTCACTGGTCGGTTACACGAACGCGGGCAAATCAACTTTATTTAATGCCCTCACGCGCGCGGGCGTGCTGGTGGAAGACAAACTCTTTGCCACACTCGACCCGACGGTGCGCAAAATTCGTTTGCCCAGCGGTCGCATTGTTTTATTGGCCGACACCGTGGGTTTCATTCGCAAACTGCCCCACACGTTGGTTGAAGCTTTCAAGGCGACATTCGAAGAGGTGGCTCATTCCGATGCGCTGATCCATGTTGTCGACATGTCGGACCCGGAGGCTCTGCAACAGATGCAGACGGTGGAACAGGTTTTGCTTGAACTCGATTTGACCTCCAAGCCGGGCATCACCCTCTTCAACAAAAAAGATCAGGGCTTTTCCGGTTTTAATAACGGCAGTGGCATTCCCATTTCGGCCCTGACCGGAGAGGGTCTCCCACACATGCTCGATGCGATGGACAATCTCCTGCGCCAGCGCGCGCAACGCGCCAACTTTTTTCTCCCCCACACCCGCGGTGACATACTTGCGAGCCTCTACACCATGGGCCACGTCCTGCAAATCTCCCACGACGGCGAAGGCACCTTCGTCGAATGCGAAATAGAATCCAAATTTATCCAGAAATATCAGAATTTTCTGGTGACGGCTTGATTCTGTCCAGAATGTCATCCCGCAAGCGGTGAAAGAATTTTTGGAGTTCTTTGATGGTCAGAGGCTTGACCATTTGTGGCAAAATTTTGAAGGTGTCGACGTCCGGAATGATTTTGCACCATTGAAACGGGTCCATTCCCCCATCTTTCATTTCGGCCAGTTTGAACAGTTCCATGATGTCGTAGTTCAGATAGGGTTTTAGAAAATAGAGATCGACATAATCTTTGGCATCGAGCCGGCTGTAAATGGTTGTCACTTTATTGACAGCGATATTTTTGGGATCATCGACCATAAAATCGCCGATCAGTTGCGGTGTCCCCACTCTAAAATCAATATCCCGCACCACATCGATCTGCAATTCACCGTCGATCAACCATCGGCGATAGGTGGGGGAGCTTCGTTCTTTCTCGAATTTAAATTTGTTTGCCCTGAAAGTACCTTCGATCAGGCGTTCTACATCGTGAAGATCCACGGAGTGTGTAAAAAAATCGAGATCAATGGACAAACGATGTTTCAGATAAAACGCAGACAACGCCGTGCCCCCTGTGAGATAAAAATGGCGTTTGAGTTCAGGCTCCGCAAAAAAAGCCTGCAAAACTTTATGTTGAAGCGGTGTCAGAATTTTTGTCATATTTCCTCCATCGATTAAGGGCATATTGCCAATGTGTTTTTGTTTTTTCAGCCAGTCGTAGCAAGGGCATATCCTGTTCAATTTGTGAGCGAGTGAGGTAGTGCCAAATCTCTTCCCATTTGCCATGTTCCAAAATTTTAGCCACCAGCCAGAGGCGGTTTTTCTGCGGGCCACTCAAAATTTCAAAAATCTCTTCTTCATTGAGTTTATATTCCCACAAAAAAGAGGGGGCCTTTGAACCCGTCGCCTTTGCCGGATTGTTTTTGATATATTCCCGCAATGCCGCCCGAACCAATTTTGAAAAATCGTTGAGATAAGGGTGTGTGTGGATGAAACGATCCAGGGCCCCTTTTTCTTCGGTCGTCAATCGGATTGTTTTTAAATTACTCTTTAATTTCATATATTTTAATGTATTACAAATTTAAATAAAAAGCAAGGGCAACTTATGCCTATCGCCTGCCGATAAGTAAGATAGGAGAATTTCTATGACCGAAGTTGGCAAAAAAATTGCGGTGGTGGTGAATGGGGATACCCAGAGGGAGAGTTGGGCACACCATCAGCAGAATGTGGATCGAAGCATCGGCGTTTTGGAAAAACAGGGATATGAAGTTTTTTGTCTCAACACCGAACGTCCGAGGGGTGTTGATCAAGACCACTATTTTTCTTCTACCCAGGAAGGGTTGCGAGCCCTGAAGGAAAAACTCCAACTCAAAACCGGTGCCGATACCGATCTGGTGATTTATACCACGGGGCATGGTTATCGCATTAAAGAGCAGGGGACTCTATGTTTGAGCGACGGTTGCGATGCCGACACGGTTGCTTCTGTTTTCGATAAAATTCCGTATTCACAGCGTACCGTTATCATGGACCAATGCTACTCCGGCAACTGGAACAAGATTTTTCTGGATGATCCCAAGACCCTGTTTGTTTCCGGCGGGGGTAAAAACGAGACCGACTCTTGTCAGGAGATAGCCCCGGCATTTTGGGCCGGTAATGTTCCCGATGTCAATGGAGATGGTGTCATCAGTTGGCAGGAGAGATATGCCCACGCGCTTGCCTACCCGGTATTTCATTCTGTTCCCCAGTTTGTGCCGAGCGAAGGGTATCGGCAGGAGGGAGCGCCTCCATTTTCAAAGGAAGTGGTCACAGTGGAAGACAAAAACGCTTTGCAGGAACAACTCAAAAAAATAAAACCGGGCCAATATGCGATCATCACTTTTTCGGCCAGTTGGTGCGGAGCGTGTCGTGGCTACAAACCGGTGTTTGACCGGTTGGCCAGTGAAGGGGGAGGCCAGCATCTCTGGTTAAGAACAGAGGATGAAAGTTTGGCTCAGGATTGGAATCTGCCCGGTTTTCCCACGGTGGTTATTGTCGATGCCACAGGCCACCGATTTATTGTGGATGAAAATCAGCGGAACGATATCCCAAAAGTGTTGGCCGATTTTACACTCTCCACGGAGGATCGTTTTTCCAGAAGGCTTGCCGCCATTGAAGGGATCGGAAACGAAGAGGCTCGCCTCAACCAATTGATGGACTTTGCTGTTGCCCTGGCCGCATCGGACATTCAGGATCAGGCCGCATTTTTCAATAAGCTCACTACTGTTGCCGAAGGATTCCAGACTCCCGGTATTTGTGCCAATGTATTGACTGTGATTGCATCGACTTTGGTTCAATCGAAAGTCATGGAAGAGAAAGAGGAGATTTTCAAGTCTCTTGTCACCATCGCCAACATGAATATTCAAGATCTGCAAGAACGTGCGGTCGCGCTCGGTGGTATCTCCGTTTGTTTGTGCCGATCAAAATCGGACTGGGGCATTTCGCTTTTTGAAGAGGCCATCACCCTGGCCAGGGGAATTTTGGATCCGG
>JAUSII010000130.1 GCA_030648035.1 Deltaproteobacteria bacterium
AAAGCGGCATCGACCCCCTCTTCCGCCATAAGCTGGTCGTGAAGAAGATTCACGTGCCACATTTTTCCCAAAAGAGAAGCAATGCCCTTTGCATCTTCCATGGGCGCCTTTTGCTGGCGATCCAGAAATGTCGCCATGGCCTCCACAAAATCGGGTGGGCCGCTGGAACCGATTTCCTTTTTCACCAAGGCGCGCAATTGATCCAGAGATAACGGTTGATTCAAAATAATATTGGCTCTGCCACGGTTTAATGGAACAGGCATTCTGCCGTTTTGGACTGCAGCGACATAGACTTTGACCTTGCCCGAAATCCAGTCTTCAATGAAGCTTTGAAAGGCCAAAACAAATTCTGAATCGAAAAGCTCTTCCTGGTTTTCAGATTCTGTCCCCAAACGGAATTTTGCTCCCAGTTCGGAAGCATCTCTGCCACTCAAACCCCCTTCTCTCCGCACAGCACCAACGAATTCCTGGAGAAGAAAAAATTCGGACGACGATGGAAGGACAGAAAAAGAATGTTCCAGCAGACGCGTCCCATATTTTTCAAATGCCCCAATAAAATCGGCATCCAGATTGAACGTGGATAAATCTTTGGAAGCCAAAACTACGGCTGGTTGTCCGGCCAAAGGAGGAGCCTTGGCAAAAAGTAGTCCGCACTGCTCTACCGTTTGATATCCCGAGTCCTCCGTGGAAGATGTTGAAAGTGGCACAGAATGGCCATTTAGAGGCCTTAAAACAGGCTCTTCTCTCTGTAGCACCTGCCGCTGAATTGTGGGTCTCTTGACAGTCATACGTTACTATTATCGGCAGATTGCAAAAAAAGTTGCTTGCCTTGCAAGAAGCCAGGGCTTGCCCGAAAAATAACGTAACTCCATATTTTTTTTGTAATTTTTTAACCTTAGAGTTTGACACAGCCGCACGCCTTATATAGCATCCGCCCGCTTTTTGCCCCAACATCATTTATGAAGCGGTGGAGGTTGTTAGCGAGCGTCGGGTTTACCCCGCGCGAGCGAATTGAGGCGCTAGCTCAGCTGGTAGAGCATCTCCCTTTTAAGGAGAGGGTCCCGAGTTCGAGCCTCGGGCGCCTCACAGTAATTAGACCGAGTCCCCATCGTCTAGAGGCCTAGGACATCGCCCTTTCACGGCGACGACCGGGGTTCGAATCCCCGTGGGGACGCAGAAAATTTGGTGCCAACCAAATTTTCCCCGAAGAACGTGAACGAATTAAGAGCTAGCACCAAATTTCGTTTTTCGTTCATGTAGTTCGTTGTTCGGAACGTAACGCGAAGTGATAATCCGTAGAACCCTTCAAAAGGGTGAGGAAAGGAATTAAATGCTTCCAAGATGGACGGGAAAATTAATTATTCCGATTTGATACATTTCCGATCTCCTTCGTATATTGACATTGAAACCTTCGCGTGATTCAAGTCACCTTCAAGAGTTGACAGGTTAATGTTTGCGGGCCGTCGCTCTATTTTTGGAGGCATATGAATATCCGGCCTAGTTCAAATCACTCGGTAAATAATTTCACCTCTCAGTCAAACAGGATTGACACTTACTCTTTTCCTGCCCCGTTCAAAGGAAACCTCGCTCAGCAAGTCCCCGATTCTAAACGCCAGAAACAGTCAGAGGAATTCAAAGCGGCCTTGCATCACAGCGATTTTACAGAGGCTGACAGAATTGATGGAAAATACCACTTCAGTCCCAATGAAAAATTATCCCTCTGCCGAGAGGCGTTCCATTTTTTTTTCCAACAAGGAAATTATATAGAGGCGGCAAATGTCACGGGCTATGATTCTCCAAACATGGAGACAGAGTACCAAGATGTCTTTCAGGCGGTCTGCAAAGACGCTTACAAACAAACCATGATGGGTGGTGACCTGGATAAAGGCGTAAAAATCGCGGACCATTGTCAGTTGGGGCCTCAAGATAGAAAATCTGTTTGCCCTGATGCCTATCGTGAGATGATGACGAAAGGCCGTTTGGATGTTGGGGCACAACTCGCCGCTTATTGCCAATGGGATAAGGCTTATGAGAAAACATTTATAGAAAGTTTTATCGATGGTTTTGCGGAATCTAATATGGATTTGGCCCTTCAAATAGCAGGGGGATATCAACTCTATTACAAAGTAGAGTCCCTTACAAAAAAGAAAGCGGAACTTGAGGCCAAAAAAGCACGGGAAGAAGAAAAAGAAAGAAAGGTGAGGGAAGAGGAAGAAGCACTCACAGAGAGGAGACTTTTGAGAACCAGGGCGTGCAACACACTCTGTGAAGGTGGTGACCCTAACCCTACCCACTCTCGATGGATCCCAATAGTAACCTTGCTTGACTGCACATGTATGCCTTATCAAAAGGCCATAGCAAGGCACGGTGCCGAATCAGAGGCTAGAAGAGCAATCGACGAGCTCATCCGAACAGGAAAAAACTGGGAAGCCCTACAGCTATCAGAGAGCTACTCTTCAATGAACTACCGATTGGAAGAACTAAGAAAATACCAGGCCGATAAATTAGCAAGAGAGCAAAGAGCACAGGATAAAGTAAATGATGAACAAGCAAAACTAAAAGTACAGGAAGCGTTGAAAAAGAAACGGGAAGACCAAGAAAACCGACTAGCAGCAAAGAGAACGGCAAGAAAAGATAAGGTAAAGGAAGTGGCGGCAGCTCAGCAAGCTGCGATCGATGCGGATGATGAACAACAAGAGAATTTTATTGTAGATCTGGTACATGCCAATTTTTCAGAGGCCAAGCGACTTATCAAAAGCAGCTGGGATATCCGATCACTGGTGAACAGGGCTCTTCAAAGGGCAACAACTTTCCCAATAGACAGTTGCGACAAAGCCGAGTTGATTCGTAGTGAATTTAAATCGGTGGAAGGCCTCTGCACTCCTAAAAGAACCTCAATAACCGAGAAATTGGACGGTTCCTGCAAGCTTGAATGCAGAGGTTCATAGAGAAAAGAAAAAGGGCTGTAGCGAAAAGGCTTTCAGCATGAATCAAAAATTCCACTTACACAGTTCGCTTGTGCACCCACACCCAAGAGAGTACGATGTAGAAGTACCAAAAGAATAGGAGGGCCGTGCATTGGCTGTTATTCATTTTAATGGCGGTTTTAAGCCTTTCCTGTGGAAGCGTGAGCGAGAGTGTATCTGGCTCCAGTTCAACCTCCTCCGAGGGAATTGCCATTGTCATCAATAATCCCGATCCAAATGCAGGGGATGCCGGTAAATCTTTCAGCACCGCCAAAGAGCTTTCAGTCGGCAAAGCGGCTCGCGCCAGTTTAAACTCATGCAGTTTAACGATGTCCGCTTCCGGAGAAACAACCCAATCTCAAACTACGAGCGTGGCCTCCGATGCCAGCTCTGTCACCTTCAGCGGTTTGAGTATCACTAAGGGAAAAGACTGGGCCTTTGCAGTGGACTGCTTCGATTCAAGCCAGACAACAAACAACATACCTGTCGGCTTTCACGCTTCCAAAACGGCCAGCATTCCTTCCAGCGGCTCGGCCACCGTTTCCATGGATGCCGAATTTGTAAACCTGATTGCAGACGGTTCGGCGGATTGCTATTACGTTCGCATCAATCAGGAAACCAGCACGGATACGCTCATCACCATCGGTTTTGCCAGCGCTTTGAACGACACGCAAAAGGCAAGCTTGAGGGTTGTGCTGGAGATCGACACCACGACAAGTTTGTCCTCACCCGGCGTCATCGATGTTGCGCAAAGTGATGGTCTGACGACCGCCTCCAAAACGGGGCCCTATTTTGTTATCACAGGTGGACTGACCGGCCCAAGAGGAGGGCTCTTTGATCGCAACGACAATGAGTTGATGAGTACCTCTTGCGTTTGGAGCAGCGACAGTACGGAAGCAAAATGTAGCCTCGGCATTCGGCAAATGAAAGGGTTGGTCGATTCGGATCAATCTGGCCAATGGGTTGCGCTGTGCAGTCTAACGGGCGCGAATCCATGGGATAGACTCCCCGATACCGGTTTTGCCCAATATGATTTGAGTCTCAATACCAGTGATTCGGATGTCTCTTCCCTTGCCGCGAACGGAAGCGCTTGCACTCCGAGCCGCAATGGTGCCGATTGCCAATTTGGAAAGTGTACCAAAAGTGGTGTTTGTATCTCTCTCACACCCGTTACATTGGCTCAAGATGTGACACATGCATCAGGTCAAGGCGGGTTTGCCTTCGGCGATGGCTCTGCCACCTCGGCCTATTTTGCCACACCGGGCGATGTCGCCGTTGCGTTGGATGGAAGTGCGGCCTATGTGGCCGATACTGATAATCATGCCATTCGCAAGATCGATTTTACACTCGCTACAACCAGTCCAAACTATGTGACGACAATCGTGGGTACGGGGCTTGGAGTATCGGGAACAACAAATGGCGCATGCGCCAGCGCCAGTTTTAACGGGCCCGTTGCGGTGGTTGTGAATCCCTCCAATGACACCCTTTATGTGGCCGACAATAATAATTTCGTGATCCGTAAAATTGCGCTTTCTCCGTGTACCGTTTCCACCTTTGCCGGAATGATGTCGACCAGTGGCACAGTCATAGAGGCAACCGGCACCAGCGCCCGTTTTGGGCGACCCGTTGAGATGGTGATCGACAGCAAGGGAGAAAATCTTTATGTGAGCGATTCCAACAATGCCCAGATACTAAAAGTGACCATTCCGGGCGCTGTGGTAACGGTCGTTGCCGGATCGGGTGCCAACGGAAGTGCGGATGGAACGGGAACTGCGGCCACATTCTATATTCCAAATGGAACGGCTCTCGATTGTACGGAAACCAATCTGTTTGTTGCAGATGGCGGTAACAGCGCCCTCCGCAAAATAAACCTCGCCACCGGCGCAGTCACGACGCTACTCAACTCGGGTCTGGCGGGAATTCAGCGACTGGTTATTGATCCTGTTTGCAATAATCTTTATGGCACTTTTACAACCGGAACCCAGGGTGTTAAAAAGATCGTCATCAGTAGCGGTGCAATAAGCACCGTAGCCGGCTCCGGCTCCACTGGATATACCAATGGCAACGGCACTTCGGCGCAATTCAGCTCTCCAACAGGCATAGCCATTAGTCCTGACGGGAGTACGATTTATGTGGCGGAACAGGGAAATCAGATGATTCGTAAAATTCAGTGAAGAAAAATAATTGCCGTTGTCACCACTTGACACGCAGTTCGAAAATCCTCTAGGAATGGGTGCAATCAAAACCATGCCACTGAAAAGCACAAATATTTGGGATGATGTTCGGGAAGAAAATGCGGAGGAGGATTCTTCCGTCCCCCATGCCAAATCCCGTCGCTCTTCATCATCCGTCCGACGAGGCTCTTCCCCCGAAGAAGATCAGAACGAATCATCTCTGAGCATCACCGGCTCTCATCATGCCAATCGTCACGGCGTTTCAATGAAGTCACTGATGAAATCAAAATGACCCCACTCACTCCAAAACAACAAGCCATGTTGGATCTGTTTCAGAAACATGTCGACGCCGAGTTGAAAGGCGATCTCGAAACGACCATGGCAACCATGACCGATCACCCTCATCTTATGAATGTGCCGAACGGGATGGGGGGTTTTGACAGAAAAGGGGTGCGCGATTTTTACAGCAAACACCTTGTCGGCAAATTTTTTCCGCCCGATGTTCAAATGACGACCGTGTCGCGCACCATTGATGCCGATCAGATCGTCGAAGAACTCGTCATCACATTTACGCACACCATGACCATGGATTGGATGTTGCCGAACATCGCCCCCACGGGCAAAAAAGTGGAGGCGGCGCTTGTGGTCATCGTCAAATTTGAAGACGGTAAAATTGCCCACGAACACATCTATTGGGATCAGGCTTCTGTGTTGGTGCAACTGGACTTGTTGAATCCGAAGAATCTGCCGGTAAGCGGAGTCGAAAGTTCTCGTAAAGTTTTAAATCCCAAACTCCCATCACGCGTGATTTGAGCCACTTCACCTCTTGACACGCGGTTCCAAAATACTCTAGGAATGGGCTCTCCATGATCATCATCACCGCCGCCTGGGCCGCAAAGCCGGGAAAAGAAAAAGAACTTAAACTCCATCTGGAAAATATGGTCGATCAGGTGCGCAAAAATGAACCCGACTGCCTGCTCTATACCCTGCATCAGGGTTTTGATGACAAAACAAAGTTTTTCTTCTATGAACAATTCACCGACATGAATGCCGTTGAATGGCACAAGAACACAGCTTATTTGAAATCACTGCGGGCCAACACCGAAACCCTCATCGCCAAACCGGTGCAGGTGGAGTTGTTGGAGATGCTGAAATAAGAAAAAATGAGCAGATGACGGAAATTGATCTTCATGGCATGAGACTGGAGGAGGCAGAAGCAGAAGTGATGCGGTTTGTGGATCAGTTATATTATCACGGAGAAGGTGTTGGATGCATTATTCATGGGTTTGGAATCATCGAAACAACATTACCGCAGTGGCTTAAAAATTATCCCCATGTGAAAAGTTTCGAGCCTGTCTGGTCCAATCCCGGAGCCACTTATGTTTATTTAGCGATCACCTGACAACACAACCATCTTGAGAAAAAATTTCCAAAATCAGCGTTCTGCTAATAGAGGCCCCAGAAACCATCGCCCTGCTCCGGTGCGGCGGTCGAATGCCTATCTCCAATTTCTGGAAAAAACTTCCGTTGATCCACATGAACGCCTCCATCTGGAGACGCCTGGCGGGCCTTTGAGTCTGCGCATCTTCGATCTCATCGCCCCCATCGGCAAGGGACAGCGTGCCCTGATCGTTGCTCCTCCCAAAACCGGAAAGACCACTTTTTTAAAAGAAATTTGCGGGGCCATCGCCACCAATCATCCCGAAGTCAAAACATATTGTCTTTTGATCGAAGAACGCCCCGAAGAAGTCACCGATTTCAAAAGAACCGTCTCGGGAGAAGTGGTCGCCTCCTCCTCCGACAACGACACCGAACATCACATTCGCACAGGCAACACACTTTTGGAGAAAGCCATTACCGAGGTGAATGACGGAAAAGATGTTCTGATTCTGCTCGACTCTCTCACGCGCCTCGCACGCGTACACAATCGCGACGCGCGCAGTGGCAAAACCTTGAGCGGCGGTATGGATGCCAATGCCATGGAGACACCGAGGCGTTTTTTTGGCTCGGCGCGCAAGCTGGAAGAAGGCGGTTCTCTGACCATCATTGCCACCGCATTGATCGACACCGGCAGTCAAATGGACGAACATATTTTTCAGGAATTTAAAGGGACCGGCAA
Organism: Deltaproteobacteria bacterium; assembly: GCA_030648035.1. GTDB lineage: Bacteria > UBA10199 > UBA10199 > SPLOWO2-01-44-7 > SPLOWO2-01-44-7 > JAUSII01. The sequence goes on from JAUSII010000130.1 coordinate 7,260, forward strand.
TCTGGAACTGGTTCTCTCCCGCAAATTGGCGGAAATGCGGCTATTCCCCGCAATTGACATCCCCGCATCGGGGACACGAAAAGAAGAAAAACTGCTGACAGAAAACGAATGCAAGGTGATGCACAAAATCAGATCCTATATGTCCGGCTTTAATGCAGTGGAGGGGATGAAAAAAATGATCGAGACCCTTCCCAAATATCCGACCAATGCCGACTTTCTGAAAAGTTTTGACGTCAAATAAAACGCCGGCCTAAACGTACCTTTACAACGCTGGTCCTCTGAATCGCGGCAGAATCAGCGAAACAATAAACAGAACCAGAAAGATGACGAACAAAATCTTTGCGATATACGCCGCACTGGCGGCAAGTCCGGTGAATCCCAAAATCCCCGCAATGAGTGCGAAGACGAAGAACGTGAGTGCCCATGACAACATATTACCTCCCTATTTTGTCGCCTCAACGAGACGTCTTTCAACTTCGGACCATTGAATGACGTTCCAGAAGGCGGAAATATATTCTGGTTTGCGATTCTGATACTTCAAATAATAAGCATGCTCCCAAAGATCCAACCCCAGGATGGGAATATTGCCGGCCATCAGTGGTGAATCCTGGTTGGGTGTCGTGATAATTTCCAGCGATTTATTCTGCTTCGCCACCAACCACACCCAGCCGGAACCAAAACTTCCGGTCGCGGCGTTTGTGAATTCTTTTTTGAAGGCATCCACACTGCCGCACAACTTTGTGACGGCGTCGGCAAAAGGCCCCTTCACCAACTCTCCTCTTCCTCCAAGAATGGTCCAGAAGAAAGAATGGTTGGCGTGCCCTCCCCCATTATTTTTCACTGCGGTTCTGATTTCATTTGGAACCAACTCCAGATGACGCAACAATTCATCGACCGATTTTTTTGCCAGATCGGGAAATTTTTCAACGGCCTCATTTAGTTTGTTCACATAGGTCTGATGATGCTGATTATAGTGTATCTCCATCGTTTGAGCATCGATGTAGGGTTCCAGAGCGGAATATCCATATTGCAGTGCAGGTAAAGTATACATAAAATTTTCCCCCGTTCGTCAGTCCATCCATTCCATACACCATACAGTAACACGTTGAACAGATTCCCCTACGAAATAGTGCTAGGGAATTCCCCCATATTGAGTTCCGGCTTCCCCCTATTGTTCCTTTTTGAAGAAGCAGTATATTTGCAACCAAACACATAGGGAGGAAATCATGTCGAACCAACCGAGCAAGCAGGGTCACATGGGGGATGAAATGTCGTGGTATCAATCGCCCCTCGTAAAAAATAGTTCCGCACATAACGAACTTCCACCTG
>JAUSII010000011.1 GCA_030648035.1 Deltaproteobacteria bacterium
TTTTTTTGCAAATTCGATATATTCTTGGGGGTTGTTTGGGGGTGGTTTTTGTCGCCCCCCCTGACTCTAGCGAGCGTCGGGCTTTGCCCGCGCGAGCGTTACAGGTTGTCCTGGCCGATCACTCGAAATTTAGAAAGCGGAACGATAAATTTTCCGCCCGACTGGAAAAATGCTTTTTCTCTGGCGACAAATTCCTTCACGAAGGCCCACGGCAGAATCAAAAAGTAATCGGGCTTTGCGTTTCTCGCCTCGTCTTCAGAGATGATGGGAATATTGGTCCCGATCATTTTTTTGCCCCACTTGACCGGGTTTCTCTCCGCTGCGGCGGTAATCAGATTGAAGTCGAGACCAAAAAATTGCAGAAGCGAATTGCCACGGGTGGAGGCACCATAAGCATAAACTTTTTTTCCCTCTTTGACCGCCTTGCGGATGAAATCGGATGTCTGCGATTTCATGTCGGCGATACTCGCGGCGAACGCGTCATAAATTTCCGGTGAACTCAATGGAGCCTCGGATAATCTCAACTCCTGAACTCTGTCAGTCACAGGATATTGCCCCTTGTGACCGATGTAGGCGCGAAAACTGCCACCGTTCAGATCGTTAAGCTCCACATCAAAAACTTCCAGATTGTGGCGGCGGAGTAAAAATTCGAGCGAAGAGAGAGAATAATATTCGAGATGCTCATGGCTGATGTTGTCAAAGGCGTTCAACGCCAGCATCGATTTGAGATAATTCATCTGGTTGATCCAGACACCATCTTTGGCCAGAACATTTTTAATGTCGTCCACAAACTGGTTCGGATTTTCCAGATCATAAAACATCGCGATACTGGTGACGATCTTGGCCTTTTTGCCCGGAAAATTTTCAGAAAAACTTTTCTGATTGAAATAATCGTTGATGATTGAGGAGGTTCCCTGCCTTGCCTCCGGCATCAGGTTTAAAGCCGGCTCAAAACCAACTGTGACCAGACCCTCCTGATTGTAGGTGCGAAGCAGTGTCCCGTCGTTGGCACCGATATCGACAACGATATCGCCAGAAACCAACGGCACTTTTTTCTTCGCCTGCGTTGTGATGTCGGTCAGGGCATTGCGCATGGTCTGATTGATTCCCGACTTATACCAGAAGTTGCGATAGAGCAGATCAGGATCAACGGTGTGCTTCAACTGCACCAGAGAGCAGGCCTTGTTTTCGCAAAGCATCATATCGAGCGGAGCCAGAATCCCCTCTTCTTTGGAATCTCCGTCCAGAAAATTGATGATGTATTGCTCGCCCAACGCCAGAATTTTTTTCAGTTTGTCTCCACCGCAGACGCGGCAGGTTTCTCTTGTCGTGTAGATGTCAGTCATTTTAATTCTCCTTTTTTGTTTTCTGTTTTTGAACCCACTCCGGGTAATAACCACCAAACCAGTCGATCGTCTTTTTCAATCCCTCTTTAAAAGGGGTCTTGGGCTCCCAACCCATGGCCTGCCTGATTTTACTGATGTCGGTCACCTTATATCCGGCTCCGTCGGGTTTGGTGGTGTCCCACACAATTTTTCCCTTGAAACCGGAGACCTCTGCAATCGTCTCTGCCAATTCTTTCATGGTGATGCCGTGTCCAACGCCGACGTTGATCGGTTCCACATCATTATAGGATTCTGTCGCGCGAAACACCGCATCGGCGCAATCTGCCACATACAAAAATTCCCGCACCGTTTTGCCGGTCCCCCAGCAGACCACTTCCGGCAGATTTTTCAGTGCCGCTTCATAAAAACGGGGAATCATCGAAGAGACAACATGGCTCAACTCTGGATCAAACTTGTCTTCCGGGCCGTAGAGATTGGCCAAGACCAGGTGAATCGAATTAAAATCAAACTGTTCTTTGAAAGATTTGCCTCCCATCAGAAGGGCCAGCTTTGAAAAGCCGTAATACTGAACACTCGGATGCATGGGGGCTTTGAGCAAATCCTCTTCTTTGAAAGGACCCGGAAGAGTGTCGGAATAAACGCAGGCCGAACCGATGTTGACCAGTTTTTGAACGTTGTATTTGTGCGCCATTTCAAAAATGTTACAGACGATCTGCAGATTTTTCAGGAAGACATCGGCCGGATAGAGACGGCTGAAATGGATGCCACCCAAGAGACCGGCCGCATGGACAACAATGTCTGGCTTTACTCCTGAAAAAAGACGATCGACCGATTCCCGATTGGAGAGATCACATTTGGAACTGGGCAGAGACAAAACTTCCGCACCCGCCTCTCCAAAACGTTTCTGAAGATGGCGTCCCAAAAAACCATTGCCACCGGTGATATAAACTTTTTTGCCGGATACATTGTTCATAGATGAGTCACTTAGACGTCTGCTGAATGGGATGCGTGTGTGTGGTTCAAAAAGACGCGGCCGATTTTGGGTCGACCCAAAATCGCCGCTCGCATGGTGGCGATTTTACTTTTGATCCCGGATGTTAAAATCGCCATCCGTACGCTTTTTTCACCACACACACGCATCCCATTCAGCAGGTATCTCAAATTAATTCCAAAGTTTGATTAAACGATCTGTCAATTGTTTGTTCTGCGGCCCGATGCCGATGGCGACATAGTCTATGGCTTTGTTTTGTCCGATGGTTTCGGAAAATTGCCTCCAGACATCGATCACCACCGGTTTTCTTGCCGTGGAGAGAAGCGACAGAGGGAGATTTTGAAAACCGGCATCGGGTGTCGTCACCACCACCACGTTTGCATCTTTTAGAGCCTCTTCCACCGAAGAGGCATAGCCAATTTTTTCCTGGAGTTTTTGCCGGGCCGATTCCATCGCCTTGGGATCGTAGGCGACCACATTGAAACCGCGATCTGCCAATAGAGAAGCAAGCTCAATCCCTTGTGATTCTTCTATCACCCAGGTTGCCGGTTTGTAGGCCAGTCCCAAAAGGGCCACACGAGAACCCGGGGCGGCAGACTTGAGCACTATATTCAGAATGCGCTCCGAGATGGACCGGTTGAAACGATCAACCGATTCCGGAATAGCAATCTCCTGATTCAAACTTTTGGCCAGATAAGAAAGGGCCACATTATCTCTTGGCAGGCAGGGTCCACCATATCCCATGCCGCCATTCAGCGATCTTTTTCCGACACCGCCAAAGAGTCCCAGCGCTTTTGTCACATCGTTGACATTGCCGCCCGGCAATTGTTCGCAGAGAGCGGCCAACATATTGGCGAACGAAATTTTCATCGTCATAAAACTGTTGACGGAGACCTTGGTCAACTCTGCATTCATGATGTTCATGCGCGCGGCGGGGGCATGATTGTCACTGATTTTTTCATAAAAAGATTCTAGCATGTCGCCCGCCTTTTTGTCCGACTCCCCGATCAAAACAAAATCGGGATTGAGAAAATCGCGGATGACGCTCCCCAGCGCGATGAATTCGGGGCTATAGCAGAGACCAAAATCAGTCCCACATTTTTTGCCCGATTCTTTTTCCAAAACAGGAAGAAGGCCCAGCTCGGTTCCCCCCGGCAAGACAGTGCTGGTCATCACCACCAGGTGATAACCTTTTTTATTTTTCAGCGCGCGGCCAATTTCCTTGAAAGATTCCCTCGCATATTTGAGGGAGAAACTGCCATTGGATTCACTGGGCGTCGGCACAATCACGAAAGTGGCATCACTATTTTGAATGGCCTCTGCATAATCGGTGGTCGCCTTCAGTTTTGTTTTGCAGGCGGCGATCATGTCACTCAAACCGGTCTCATCCACGGGGGCTTCGCCGTTATTAACCGCCGCAACCGATTTGGGATTCAAATCGACGCCAATTGTTTCAAACCCCTTGTGGGCAAAACAGGCCGCCATACAGGCTCCAAGCTTGCCCAAACCGATGACAGATGTTCTAAACATTGGAGTATTCATTGTGAATGTCGAGCAGGCTGGAAACCTTGATTAATTCATCAATCCCATCTTCCATGGAAATGCTGATATCAAATCCCAGGGCATTGATCTTTCTATAGGAGACCTCGTAGTTTCTTTTGTCTTCGTCGCTACCAAATTCGGCGAAGTGAAGATAATAATCGACCTTCTTTTTGACAATGAGAGCGATCTCCTCTTTTGAATAATTCATTTTTTCAGATCCGACATTGTAAACGTTGTCTTTGAGCTTCGAATAATTGTCGATGGCGAAAAGAAAACTGCGGACCATATCCTGAACATGAATGAAGGTTCGTTTGAAGTTTTTCTCATAGACGGTCATGTTTTTGTTGCGAACGGCCTGATAGACGAAATCGTTAATCAACAGATCGAGTCGCATGCGGTTGGAGGCCCCGAAGGCGGTGGCAAAGCGATAGCAGATCACATTGCCGCTGTTCATCAGATGTTGTTCCGCCTTGGTCTTGGTCTCTCCATAAAGAGAGATGGGGTTGAGCGGCGTCTCTTCGGTGCAGACCTGGCTGGTCACCGCACCATAGTTACTTCCGGTGGAACCGAACAGGATCGGAATATTTTTATCCCTCGTTTTTTCGAGGAGAAAGGTTGCCTCACAGTTGACGCTCCGGGCCAAATCGGGATTTTTCTTGCAGGCGGGATAACCGACAATGGCGGCCAGATGGATGATCAGATCAATCCCTTTCAAGGCCCCTTCCACGGCACTTTTTTCCCGCACATCACCACGAATCAGTTCAAAATTTTTATTGAGCAGGGAGGGGATCAATCCTCTGCCGCCATACATCAGGTTGTCGAGCACTCTCACCGAATGATTCTTTTTGAGAAGTTCCGGAATCAACACGCTCCCTACATAGCCAGCACCGCCCGTCACCAGAATATTCATAAACCCCCCTCTTTTGTGTTCGATACCAGCGAATGGACCGGCATGAAATTTTTATGAAAACGCGATGAAGGCCTCATCATGGCCTCCAGAGCGCATTCCTCTTTGCAGGATCGAAACAACCGCCACAGTCTTTTTAATGAAGGAATATGCTTCAACCGTTTTTTTGCATTCTCACGCCACCCCATTTTATTGTTTTGCTGTTTCAATTTTGAAGATCCCCACCTGGCAATATAATTCCACAAGGCCTGCTTGACAATACTTCCGGCCAGCAAAGATGGGACACCCTTCGCTTCCAAATCCTGGGCCAGTTGTTTTTTAAGAATTTGAATACCTTCCACCCAAGCCGCACAGCTGATCAGATCAAACCAATCGGGAAAAAGATAACGCGACTCATGAACCTGACGAATATAATGGAGAGAATCGAGACGTTTTAATTTTCCCTGAACAACCAGTGAACAGGACAAAAGAAGTTCGCCAAAAAAAAGGGAGGCCCTCCAGTCGGTATCTCCGAATCGGGCTTCTTTTTTGATAAGGGAAGTATTCCTTAACGCCTTTTCCATCATTTCCTTCCGGCAGACGGCATGAAATGTCGATGTATACTGGGATAAATGCGTCATCAATCTCTCCCCCGCTCCATTCTCTTCAATCCCGTATGCCGGATAAAAACTGGCCGCATCGAAAGCACCATAGGAACCGGTATTATTCAACTTGAACAACACCGCATTGCCGCAACAGCCAAAATAATCGGGATGAGACTCCATGAAAGAGAGGCATTCTTCGATAACATCGGGGACCAGAAAATCATCGTCGGCCAGATAGGAAACATAAGGAGTGGAAACTTTGTCAGCAATGATGGTCTGCATGACTTCATAATTGTTCATGTTGGGACAATAAACATATTCGGCCTTCAGCTGCCCTTTGAGATTTTCGATGGCTGAAAGAATCTGTTCACGATCCTTTTGGTCTTCACTCGAATCCCCGATATAGATGCAATGCGGAAAAGACTGCCCGGCATAATAGTCCAGAAGCCTCTTCACAAACTGGGGGCGATTCATTGTCGGAACAATAATGGAAATCATGAATTTTTAGGCGGCGCCGACACCGTCGGCTTCTCGATAGATAAGCTGACTTCCCAGATTTTCAAAACGGAAAGGGACATGCAAAAGATGTTTCAAAGCCTCTTTGATTCCGGAATGCATTTCGGGTTTTGCAAACAGAAGAAGAAAGCCACCGCCACCCGCTCCCAGTATTTTACCGCCAATGGCGCCAGCCTTGAGGGCTGCATCATAAGACTCATCGATGGCAGCGTTGGAAATTTTTCCGGTCAGGCTTCTTTTGAGCTTCCAGCTCTCACCGATCAACTTTCCAAATTGCACCAGATCGGCATTCCCTGTCAAAAGACGGATTGCTTCCCCCACCATCTGATACATCGTTTTCAGTTCTGCCGTTTTGTCTTTTGTCTTTTCAATCTGTTCTTTGGCGATGTCGGAAGCTGTCCTCACCAGGCCGGTGTAGAACAAAAGGAGATGATCTTGTAATGCATTCAATCTCTCTTGGGGCAAAATGATGGGGGTCAGATGAAACTGGTTCTCTCCCTGAAAATTGATGCGATTGAAACCACCGTGCGCCGCCATAATCTGATCCTGGCAACCGACACTCTCATTCAATATTTTTTGTTCGATGGTAATCGCATCAAGAGCCAACTGCTGTTTGCTGGCCAGCATCCCCTTCAACCCATAGAGCGAGTGAAGCAATCCCACGGTAAAAGTGGAACTCGATCCCAAACCGGAGCGAGCCGGCAGATCGGCATCGTGATGCAGAGCGATGCCGCGATTTATTTCCAGAAATTCCAGCGTCGCCTTTGCGGAAGGGTGTTGGATTTCCGCCACATCCTTCACAAGTTCTATCTTCGACCAGACGATACGACTTTTATAATCGAAGAAAGGGGGAAGATAGCGAACGCTCAAATAGCAATATTTATTGATGGTGGTGGCCAGCACGGCCCCCTCATGTTCCTGGTACCAGACCGGATAGTCGGTCCCTCCCCCGAAAAATGAAATACGAAATGGTGTTCGGCTGATGATCATTATCGAATCTAGATGTTGGCGTACATGCTTCTTTTGATGATGGTGTAACATTTCACCAGTTCTTTGATACCCCGCTCCAGATTCCAGTCGGGGGTATAACCGGTCGACAGAATTCTGGCATTCGAAACGATATAGTCCCGTTTGTCAGGGTCCTCCCCGATGGGAGCCTCCAGAAATGCAAATTTCGGAATCATTTTCTGAATCAGCTGGCAGAGTTCCACTTTGGAAAGATTGGCATCCTCCAGACCGACATTATAGGGTCTGTCTTTCATCGATTCAAAATTGGAAATGCCATGACAGAAAACTTTGGCGACATCGCGCACATGAATAAAATTTCTTTTGAAATGTCCCTCAAACAAAACGGCGGTGCGATCAAAAACGGCGCGATAGACAAAATCGTTGACCAAAAGATCGAGTCGCATGCGTGGAGAGACGCCAAACACCGTCGCCAATCTGAAAGAAATGGCATTGCCGCGATCCAGCACCACCTGCTCGGCCTTGACTTTGGTCTCTCCATAAAGAGAAATCGGTTTCAAGGGAGATTCTTCGGTGCAAAATTTCCCTTTTTCACCGATGCCGTAACCGCTGTTGGTCACCGGATAGAGAATCTGTTGGGAAGGGGATGACAAACGGCAAAGAAGGCGAATCGCCTCCAGATTTACGGTCACCGCGGCGGTTCTATCCATGTCACAAAGTGGCGCTCCCACCAATGCGGCGAGCGGAATAATCACATCTTTATCTTTGAGCAGAGGCTTTAAAGTATTTTCGTCGCGGCAATCTCCGCGAACGACATTGAATGTTTCATAGGAACAGCAATCGAGCAGACTGTTCTGGCTGTATAAAAAATTATCCAGCACCGTGACCTCAAAGCCCTTGTCCAAAAAAACTTTGGTTAACACAGAGCCGATATATCCGGCACCGCCCGTTATCAATATGCGCATGATCCGCTCCTTTTCAAAAACCAGTTGTAGGTCGCTTCCAATCCCTCTTTTAAACCGACTTTCGGTTTCCATCCCATTTTGCAAATCTCTGTCGCATCCAGAATTCTTTCTGGCGCACCATCGGGCTTGGAAACATCCCAACGGACATTTCCCTTAAAGCCGATCACTTGGGCAACGCTCAAAGCCAGATCGCGAATGGTGGTGGGGGCGTTTGCTCCTACATTGATTGGTTCCGGTTTGTGATATCCTCCCAGAAGAATTTCACAAGCGGAAGCCAGATCGTCGACATAAAGAAAATCGCGCACCACATTGCCACTTCCCCACAACACCACCTCTTCCATATTTTTTTCTTTTGCCTCGTAAAACCTGGAGATCATTGCGGCCGCCACATGACAACGCTCCAGATCAAAGTTTTCACCCGGACCGTAGACATTGGAGGGAATAACATTCAAATACTTGGTACCATATTGCCGATTATATGATTCGCATAAAAAAAGACCAGCAAATTTGGCAACACCATAAGGCTCATTGGTCGATTCCATTTTTCCGGTCATCAGATATTCCGGCTTCATCGGCTGGGGAGATTGTTTGGGATATAGACACGAAGAACCAAAATTGAGAAGACGCTGAACCCCGGCTTTCCAGGCACCATGAATCAGATTCGCCTCCATCATCAGATTCTCATAGATGAATTGCGCCGGATATTTGGAGTTGGCCTGGATACCACCGACCCGACCTGTTGCGGCGATCACGATATCGGGCTTTGCCTGTGACAAAAAATGTTCGACATCACTTTGGCGGGTCAAATCGAGTTCGGATTTGGAAATGGTCAGGAGGCGCACATTCGGTTTTTTTCCGAAATGTCTTACCAAAGCCGATCCGATCAGTCCGGTGTGCCCCGCAATATAAATTTTTGTATCGGACATTAAAAAGGCCCCTTGAATTTGTTTTCGTAGCTGTAGAAGGACTCACCGCTCAAATCGGCGGCTTCGAGACCGAGCATTTTTTCCACCGTCTGGATAATGCTGACGGCAGAAGGATAATACAAATTTTCGAGAGGTCTTGTTGTGGGGCACGGCACGGGGGCAAAACCCAAACGCTCAATCGGCTGTTTTAATTTTCCAAAACAGCGCTGATAAATGAGCGAGGCCAGTTCCGCACTGAAACCGCAGTAGGTCCAATCGTAATCGGCCACGATACAACGCCCTGTTTTTTTGACCGAGGCCACAAGAGTCTCTTCGTCCAGTGGATAAATGCTTCGCACATCGACAATTTCCACTTCGACTCCACGTTTTGCCAAGACCTCGGCCGCCTTGACCGCCTCGACATTCATCCAAGAGGTGGCCAGCACGGTGACGGCATCCCCTGTTCTGCGCACAGCCGCCTGCCCCAGCGGAATCTCGAGATTTTCGTCGACATCTCCCTCGATATCATAGAGCCAGCGATGTTCCAGAAAGATAACCGGATTATCGTCTTGCACCGAAGTGCGCAAAAGGCTGTAGGCATCTTGCGGTGTGGTCGGCATCACCACTTTCAAACCAGGAATATGGGCGAAAAAACTCTGCAGAGATTTACTGTGTTGGGCCGACTGTCCCCATCCCCTGCCGATCACGGCGCGAATCACCAGAGGCACTTTCAATTTACCGCCACTCATGTAGCGAAGGTTGGAGATCATGTTGACGATCTGGTTCATCGCCAACATCATAAAGTCGACGCGGATATGAACATGGATCGGTCTCAAACCGGAGATGGCCGCACCCAAGGCGATGCCGGTCATGGCATCTTCCGACAGAGGCGTTCCAAAACAACGCTCGGGACCGAATTTTTTCACAAGCCCCTTCGTAGAACCAAAAATGCACTTGTGGTCGGGGACATCGAGACCAAAAACAAAAACAGTCGGGTCAGCTTCCATTTCCTTGGCCGCCGCCAGACTCAAACCATCCCTGAATGACATTCTTTGTTTATTCATGAGAAAATATCGGTAAAAAGTTCTTCGGGTAACGGAAAGGGTGCTTGTTGCGCCGTCACCACACTGTTGTTAATTTTTGTGAGAATATTTTTTTTAATGCCATCCAGTTCATCGCGCGTACACCCGCTCTGGAGAAGATCTTTTTCAAAAAGAGGGACCGGATCTTTTGCTTCAAAAAAAGTGCTGTGGGGTTTCTCACGATAACCGGCATCAAAATCTTCCCTAGGCCCGACATGTTCCAGAAAACGAAAATAATCGAAATGTAAAAATGCAGGTTTTGGATCTTCCTTCATTTTTTTCACGATATCACGCGTGGTTTGAACCACCTTCTGCACATCACACCCGTTTTCTTTTGCCACATGGCATTTGAAAGCCCCGGCCGCCTCTGTAATCGAGGTAAACCCCTGTCTTGCTGTGGAGGCGGTATGGATCGCCAACTCATTATCTTCACAAATGAAGAGAACCTTGAGGCGCTTCAGGCAGGCGAAATTGAGACTCTCCCAAAACGCACCCTCTTCCACCGCGCCATCACCAAAATAAACGGTCACCAGTTCGTCTGATTTTTTGTAGGCATTGGCAAAAGCACGACCCACTGCCAGAGGAACCGTCGTTCCAACCACTGCAGAGGTGGCAATAAATCCCTTTTCGGGAGCCGAGATATGCATCGACCCGGCTTTTCCTTTGCCCGGGCCGCTTGCTTTTCCATAGAGTTCGCCAAAAAAACCGTCGGTATCTTCCGTCATGGCCAGATAGAGAGAATGATTGCGATAGGTGGCAAACGCGGTTGTACCTTGAGGCACCGCATGTGAAACACCGACCGGAATTGCCTCACCGCCAATACCCAAGTGGACCGGCGTCTTCATCTCATCTTTGAAATATTCCTCGCGGATTTTTTCTTCCGACAGACGAGCCAGCATCAACTTGCGGTAGATGGTGAGAGCTTCTTCTTTGTTAAAAATATCCTTTTGCATGATGACTACATCGCCTCCAGAACAACACCGGAAATAAAATCGATATCTTCCACCTTCAGCGAAGGATTGTTGGGCAGAAAAAAGCCACAGTGGTGAATGCGATCAGCCATTGGAAAACTGGCCTTGCCGTAACGTTCATACCAGAATGGGTGCAGACCCAGATTCCCTGCCGAAAAAATTCTCGTCTCCACCCCATTTTCAACCAGAGAGCTGACAATCTTGCGACGTTGATCATTGTCTTTTGCCAAAGCGCCAAAGGAAATGGAACAGATGGTCGATTCGGCATCGTATTTCTGAAAATAGAGTTTGCCTTCGAAATGTTTTTTGTAGCGTGCGTGATTTTCCTGACGACGGGAGACAATCCAGTCAAGTTTATCGACCTGCCCAAGGCCGATGAAGGCCTGTAGATCGGTGGAGCGGACATTGAAACCGGGATGATAAAAAACAAATGGCGAATGAAAATCGTCGATGCCATATTTCTGGGTGTATGCTTTTTGTGTTTCGGCATCGAGATCCTTGGCCCAACCGTGATTTCTGTTCATCTGCAACAGATCATTAAATTGTTTGTCGTCGGTTGAAACGAGTCCTCCCTCGATAGTTGAAAACTGGTGACCGAAATAGGCCGAAAAACTGGCCATATCACCGAAGGTCCCGACTTTTTTTCCGCGATACGAAGCGCCGATGGCGGCACAGGCATCTTCCAAAAGGAAAAAGCCGTATTTTTCCTTGAGCGCCATCATTTCATCCATTTTGTGCGGCACACCCAAAACCTGCACCATTAAAACAGTGGAGGGATTGTGTTCCTTGAGAAGCGCTTCCAGGTGATTCAAGTCGAGACCGAAAGTATCGGGATCTGCCTCACACATGATCGGCTCATACCCCAACTGGATGGCCGGCGAAACAGAGGTGACCCAACCGACCGACGGCACAATCACTTTTTTGTTTTTCAATCGGCCGGAGAGTTGCAGAACATAATACATCAGCAGATTGGCTGAAGAACCGGAATTGCAGAACATCGAATATTTTGTGCCAAGCCATTGGCTCCACTTGTCCTGGAATTGCACGGTCAGCTTATCTTTGGTGAGACGCGGATAGGTTTTGAGCCAGTCGATGAGTTGATCGACATCTTTTTTATCGATGGTATCTTCGGCCAGATAAAATTGAATTGGTTTCATGATCTCTTCTCCTTAAAACTTTTCAGTTTATATTGCGCCACTGTAAAACATTCCGGCGTCCCGATGTCCAACAGGGGCTTCAAGGAACGGAAGGCGTATGCCTTATCAGGCTTTAACAAAGAATCCAGTCTATTTTCCAGATCGTAGCGCCCCTCCGGCCACGAGAGGATTTTTTTTCTGGAGGCGACATACATTCCGGAGTTGATCCAGTTTTCATCCACCGATTGATGACCGGAAAACCGGCATATTTCTCCATCTGCGGCCAACTCCAACCCTCCCTTGTTCCGAATGCCCCCCTCCACCCCATCGGATTGCACCGCCACCATCGTAAAAACCCTTTTTTTTTCGCGGTGCTCCGTCAAAATGGGAGAGAAAATTTGCGGAACATAACTGTCACCATTGAGGGCAACAAAAATTTCGGATTGCACATGCAGAGCCGCATTTTTGAGAGCACCCCCTGTTCCCAGCGGCTCTTTTTCAAGAACGATCTGGATGCCGGGAAATATTTTTTGATATCGATCCTGAAAGGAGCCAAACTGCTCGGCCAGATAGTGAACAGCCAGAACAAAACGCCGGAAACCCTCGCTGTGAAGACGACTCAAAAGATGAAAAAGAAAGGGTGCGTTGTCTATTAAAAGAAGGGGCTTCGGCGTCTCCTGTGTGAGTGCGCCCAACCGCGTCCCCCTCCCCCCGCACAAGATAACTGCATCTGGCATGTCTGTTTTTGTCATCAAATCACGTAGTGTGTTGCGGAATAATCGGCGGGGTGGGACCGAACCCATTCAATCGTCTGCTGGAGTCCCTCTTTTAAAGAGGTCTTCGGCGACCATCCCAAAAATTGTTTTGCCTGGGAATAATTGGAACGGAGACGAAACACCTCGCTGTTTTTGGGACGCACCCTCTCTTCAGAAGTTTTCACCGGCTTTCTGGAACCGGTCAGCTCAAACACTGTTTCGATGATATCGCCGATGGAAATTTCGCAATCGGTTCCCAGATTCAAAACTTTTCCCTCTATCCCCGCAACCGTCCCGGCCAGAAAAAAGGCATCCACAGTATCCCCGACAAAAGTGAAATCGCGCACCGGATCGAGAGAGCCAATCGTGATCTCGTCTTTGAAACAGGCCTGCGAAATAATGGTTGGGATGACAGCGCGCATCGACTGCCGCGGACCGAAGGTGTTGAAGGGACGGAGCGTCACCGCCGGGAACTGGAAAGAATTGACAAAGCTCTCAAGAAGTTTGTCGGCGCCGATTTTGCTGGCGGAATAGGGGGATTGTCCCTGCAGGGGATGATCTTCCCGAATTTTTTCAGTTTTGGCGGTGCCATACACTTCGCTGGTGGAGGTGTTGATGACACGACGGATGCCCAACTCACGGGCCGCCATCAACACATTGAGTGTGCCGATAACGTTTGTCTCCATCACATCGCGCGGGTTGACATAAGAATAGGGAATACCGATCAACGCCCCCAGATGAAACACCACCTCATTGCCTATCATCGCCGTGCGAACCGCGCTGGCATCTTTGAGATCACCAAAATAAATTTTGATATTTTTGAAAAGGGAGGGGTCGGCGTAGCGCAACATGCCGATATCGCCCCGGGAATTATAGCGAACGAAAGCGGTAACCTGAACCCCGGACTGGGCAAGTCTTTCCACAAGCTGGGAGCCGATGAATCCCCCTGCTCCGGTTACGAGCGCTTTGCTTAATTTGGATTGCATTTATTCTGTCAAAAACTTCGGAAACAACAACGCCACTACGAGGAACCAGCTAGGACATCCAGTGTTTGAAGTCGGTCAAAAATTGGTCGACCGCTTCATCGGTTTTGGGGTGGGAAACCATCTGTTCAAAAAACTTTGGTGGGACAGTTATAATGTCGGCGCCCGCTTGCAAGGCCTCATTGATATCGCAAATATGGCGGATACTCCCAACGATAATTTCGGAAGGATAGTTCCACTGACGAAACGTTTCCCGTACCTGTTTTACAACAGAAAAGGCGTCGTAACCGACATCGCGAATGCGGCCATAAAAAAGGCTGACAAAATTCGCGCCAGCCATTGCCGCCATGACCGCCTGGTTGTAGGACATGCAACAGGTGCAGTTGACCTGAATGCCTCTCTGCCGCAACTCACGAATTGCTTCCAGGCCCGCCCACCCAACCGGAATTTTCACATTCACATGGGGATAATCGAAGCTCTTGATAAAATCCTCACCCTGCCTGACCATCTCCTTGGCATCGTTGGTGAAAACCTCAACGCTCAACGGAATCTGATAATTGTATTTCACCAGCAAGCCGATAATCTTTTCGATATGCTTTTTGAAATCACCTTTGGGCTCCTTCGCCAGAATGGAAGGATTGGTGGTGATACCTCTTGGGAACCCGCGCTTGAGGGCCTCTTCAATATCACCTAAGTTTGCGGAATCGACAAATATCTTCATTATTTTGTCCCCTCTTTTTCCACCGACTCCCATTTTGTCGGGATTTTTTTCATTTTGGGATGTGCCGCAATCAAATGCAAAATCACAGATTGAAATGACTCCGCATGAAAAGTCACCAGGGAAGGATCGACGGTCGGAACGATAAAACAGATATCGGCCATTTTTTTTGTGTAACCACCATCTCTGCCGACAATACCCGTAATTTTTGCCCCAACCTCTTTTGCAAAACGGAGCGCGGATACAATATTCAGACTGACCCCTTTTTCCGGATTGCCCCCCCCAACAGACAAAATAAAAACCCCATCTTTGCTGTTGAGGCGAGAGCCACGCAGCCACTCCGAGAAGGAACTCTCCCACCCCTCATCGTTGATGCGCGCCGACAACTCTGAAACATTGTCGGTGGGGGTGTAACATTCCAGTTCGCAAATTTTTCTGAAATCGTTGACCGCATGGGAGGCATTGCTGGCAGAACCACCGACTCCGATAAAAAAAAGCCTTCCACCATTCTTTCCCACTTCAGAAAGACAATTCACCATATTTTCCACAGTAGTAGAATCGATCTGTTGAACAATTTGTTCAACCTGTTTGAGATAGGTTTGAGTGAAAGTCATAGTCCGGACAGGCTACCGCCACCTTGAGAGCAAAAATAACTCGTTAAATCCAATAGTTCCACGTTGGGGGGGATAAAAATCATAAAGCCTATAGTGTGTCAAGATCAAAGACAGCAGAGACAGCAAAATGAGAATTAAAACATTGAAATTTCTTTTAATACCCGCTAGGTAGTCAACGTTTTTTCATCCAAATTCCATTATGGAAAATACCCAGGCAACGCCCGCCCTGTTTCGAATGTCAAAATTGAAACAATATCTGGTGTCCCTTGTTCTACTCTATTTGTTTATCCAGGGCATTTTCCCCAATATTGAACGCTTCACCCTCTGGGGAGAGATGTTTGTCCTTTTAACTTTCTATCTCGTCTACAACATGAGTCTGGATGTCAGGTCTGAACAGAAACAGATTTTGTTGCTCATTTATCTGTGGGCCTTTCTGTTTCCCGTTTATGGACTCCTGATGGCTGTCATTTATCAGCCAGCGACCTTTGCTTTTATCTATTTCTTGAGACACCTCGTTTTCTTTTATTACTGTGTCTTCTTCTTTTTTGCTTTCAAATATGGCGACCTTATTTGCCTCTATTTCAAAAAGTGGCGCTTCTATTTAATGGGTTTTGTTTTCTGGTGTGTGTTGTTTGAGGGAGGCAACGCTGTCTCTTTTTCCCCATTTTTGGGTTTTTTACTCATCTGCGTGAGCGAGTTTAAAAAGAAACGGGATAAACATATTTTTTATATTATTTTCTGTTTAATTCTTGTCACGATGTTTGTTTCAAGCGGGCAAGGCACAAACAAATTAATACTTCTTTCCTATTTCGGTTTTGTTTTTTTTCAATTCTTCGCCCGTTTCTGGACAAAGTGGATACCACCGAAGGTCAATCGCATTTTCATTATTGTTGTCGTCATTTCGTTTGGAATATTTTTTGTTAAGTACATCTCCTACTTTAACCATATGACGACCCAGCTTGCAGCGTTGGGTCAAAATATCGCTGCCCTTGAATTAATGAGCGAAGAAAACCATACCGATCTGGGGGGCTTTTGGAGACTGGTCTTGTGGAGCCATCTTTATGGCCGTTTTCTCGATTTTCCATGGGGACTTGGACTTGGAACACCGCTCTTTTCCAATTGGCTCGACGGCTTTGTTATGCTCCATCTCAACAAGCCTGGAGAAAATTATGTACAAGGAGCGCACAACTCTTTCATCACACTGATTGCACGAATGGGAATTCCGGCCCTCGTCTTTTTTATGGCCCTTTTCTATTGCGTGCTAAGAATGTCCATCAAAAGTTTTAGGAAAATGAATTTTCGTCCCTTTCAAACTACACGCGGGCGCGCGTTAAGCGGTTCTTTTTTGGCCCTCATATCCATTACCATCAGTTGCAGTTTCAACGTTGTATTGGAAAGCCCGCTTTATGCCGGCGCTTTCTGGTTTACTCTTGGATTGTTTACACGACTGCTTGGGGATTTTGCCAACGATAAACCGCCAGAAATGAATTCGCTTGACGATCAAAGGTAATCTACATAGTAGAAGGAAATCCATGCAATTATCATTGAACATATTTTTAAAAGCGCTCTGGCGGTATCGCTCCCACTGCCTTCTCATCACGCTTTTTTTGACCACAACCATCATGTCCTGGTTTCTTTCCCGTCCAGATAGTTATGTCGCTCAAGCCACCATCATGAATGCAGATAGCGGAAACACTTCCAGTGCCGCCAGCTTGAACCAACTTATCGGAATGCCGAACTCCAATGAAGATTTTCTGAAATTTATTGCCATTCTGAACAGCCGCACGTTCAAAGAACAGCTTGTCGACAGCCTGGGAACAGCTTTTTTCAGCATCCCGCAGAAACGGGGAAAACTTTCTGAAGAAGCGCTTAAAAATACGGCGGTGGGCATTCTTTCACAGGCCATCCGTCTCCGTCTGGAACCCGATGCAACCAATGTTTTGAAGGTCATTGTCACCATGAACAGACCGGAGCTTCCTGCGGTGGTGGCCAATCAGACATTGGTGGAACTGCAAAAATATATCCAAAACAATTCTCTTACAAAATCCAAACGCCTGCGTAATTTTGTGGAAAGCAGTATCATGGAAACCAAAGCGGCCATTTTTGAAAACGCGAAGCTTCTTGCTGATTTTTATCACCGATATCCTGTCAACCCGGCCAAGGGCGTTGTGGAAAATCCGTTTCAAAAAGAGCTGGAGGCACTTTCCGCCAAACAAGAGGAAAATGCGGTTGGAGGAGCGTTGGCCACAAAGAAGGAGCTCTTGCTCAAAAAACTGGAGGCGCTTCAGGAAATTCCAGAGCAGACTTATTTTGGTTATTTGCAGGATGAATCCCAAATTTTAAAAGAAATCAACGTGACCCTAAGACAGCAATACGAGCTGGCAAAATTGGAAGAGGTAAAAGAAGAACCCTTCTTTCAGGTTTTGGACAAGGCAATAGGGACCCAACGAGCCACACCAAGCTGGAGCTTCTACGCTGGCCTCTCTCTGGCTTTCTCGCTTCTTTTATCCTGCGGCTATGTTTTGTTCCGGCTTTTCTATCTGCCCAGTTCCAAAAGAATCGGCTTTGCCATCAAGGAGCGCCTGGGCCTTCGCACCATTTCCTAGATTTCCTTTTCCAGTAATTCCCTGAAAATTTTATCCATTCTTTCTCCAAAATGGGTGTGAGTGTGATTCTGCTCTATTAATTTTCTGTTATTGTCTCCCATCCTCTCTCGGAGCGCCGGATCCAGTGCCAATCTTGATATTTTCTCGGCCAAAACAAGAGCATCTCCCGGAGACACATAGAAGGCATTCTCTCCCTCGCAATAAATTTCGCGATTGGCACCCACATCCGTTGTCACCAGAGCCAATCCCGATGCCGCGGCCTCCAGGAGAACAAAGGGGAATGATTCCGACCAGGAGGGGAGAACAAAAATATCGGCCGATTTAAAGATGCTGTTTTTCTTTTCTCCCTCCAGAACACCGTGGAGAGTGATGCGCGATTTTTTGCGGCTCTCTTCCAGAAGTTTCAAAAAGGCCTCCCGATTGTTTTCAGGATTCTGAAGATGCAGGATATTGCGTTCCCTTTCCAGAATTTCTCCCACAAGATGAAAATGAATTTGCGTGACTTTTTGGGAAACAAGGGGAGCCGCTTTTAACAATTCAAAAACCCCTTTCGCCTTGGAAAGGCACCCGACAAAAAGAACGTTCACTTCACCGGAGGACTTTTTTCCGGAACATAAAAAGGGGTTTGGATCGAGTCCCAAATGGGCAGACCTTATTCTGGAAGAATCGATGAGGCCCTCAAACTGGCGCCGCAAGGATTCTCCCTGCACCACCAGAATGTCAATCTGCCCCAGCGTTTTTAAAATCCATTTTTTCAGCAAGGGAGAAGACCTCTTGAAAAAAAGATCGAAATGGGCTCCCCCCAGACTGGCTATAATTTTGCAGTGAAAAAAAGAGGCAATCCACAAAAGGAGACTGTATTTCATAAAACCCAGAAAATTCTGCGCCAGAGGAAGAGTGACAACAAAAGGTCTTTTTTGGGCAAGAATTTTCGCAAAAAGGAGGGAGAGTTTTAATGTGGCCTCAAGATTGCCTGGGTTCAACTTTCCCCTGTTTTTATTTCCCTGTTTGCTGGAAACATCGAAATATTGGACCTCATAGGGGGAATCCCTCTCCTGAAAATATTGACGCAGGGTCAACCCCAGGGTTTCTTCACCCGAATAGGGTGGAGGGAAAGGAAGGCAAAGTAGATAAACAGGTTTCAATTCAGTAATTGCTTCAGGGCAAAACTGGTGAATACGGTTCCAGTGAAGGTGTTATACCATTTCAAAACATTGTCTGTTGTCAGATGCCGTCTGGGAACAACAATGGAATCGCCGGGGCTCAAATGAAAATCTTTTTTCTTCTCAGGATTGCGAATATGTTTTCCATCGGACGTCAGTATATATACCCCGCTTAAATTGGAAAGCTCTGTCGGTCCCGAAATATTGATAAAATCGCGCGTGGAATAGCCAGGATTAAATGGAAAAGGCCCCGGTTGGGAAACGGCCCCGGTCACAAAAATCTCATTTTTCTGTGTGGGATAAAAAATATTGTCATTGGGCAATTCAGAAATGTTGTAATCGAAGTGGCGATTTTCCACCAACAAATGAGGCACGACCACAATATCCCCGTTGACCAGTTCAAAACTTTCCAGCTCCGGTTTTGAATTGACGATTTTGATTACCTCTCTTTTGCCATCGACAAACCGGACCACCACCACCGGATCGTTGTTGGTCACGCCGGCAGTGAAGCCACCCGCCAGTTCAATTACCGACCAGACAGACCTGTTATTGGATAATTCATAGGTGCCGCTACTCTTGACCGGGCCCTCAATTAAAACCGTATTCTCCGCATAGGAAACAAAGACAACATCGTTGTCCATGAGATACGGATTCTGATTCAATTCCCCATTTTTTTGAAAGGCAAGAAGATCATAAAAGGTGGTGTGCCCATCTCGCCTCACTTCCACGCGCCTTAAAGATCCTCTCTCTTTGATCCCTCCGGCATTTTTGATGGCTTCATCCAGACGAGTGGAGGCGGGCAAGCGAAAGGTTCCCGGATTTGCAACCTGACCCAGGATGTGTATCTGGTAATCCAATCCCCCCATTTGGCCCTGACCCGACGACATGGGGGCAGTACCCATATTTCCCGCCGCTTTTATGGCGGCCTCTTTGTCCAGACCGGACTGTCCAAAAGCTCCTCCCCCGCTCTGCTTTCGAAAACTGCTCGTATTTTTCTGTTGGCTCCCCATGGATTGCCCATAATTCTGGGCCAGAAGCTGGACTGGGAAAAATCCGATGACGAATAACAAAAAAAGATAAAAAATTTTGCGCATATACATATAATTGTGTCCGAAGCGACAAGGGCTAGAGTATTATGCCTTGAATTGCAAGAGGAAATCAATGGGCTTGCACAAGCGTGCTGACTGCATCCGGGGACAATGCATCACTATAAACGACAACGTCATCGAACAATCCCAGAAAAGCAGTGGTAGCAACACTGTATGAATTCAAGATGGTGTCACCCACATATACCCCCATCGGAAAAGAGTCCGAAGAGGTTCCGGCAGAAACACCATTGATATAAATGGTACGTCCATCGGGCCCAAATGTGCAGACCAGATGATTCCATCGGTGCAACAAGAGAGGCAGAGTGCTTGTCATAAGATGGTTGTCATTGAGATTGTTTGTGTTGTTCATTGTAAAGAAAACGGCCCCGGAATTCCCGTCCATCTGGATGAGAATTCTGCGGATATGATTATTGGAAATGCCTCCCGCATCGGCTTCAAGGGTAAAAAACATATCGTGCATCGTTCCGGCGATGGATTGAAGCGGGTAGACCCACAATTCAATACTCCCTTGAGAGGTGTTGCTGATGGTGAAACGGTCTGCATGGGCATAATGGCTGGGACTGGAGACCGTCTGCCAAGCCAGACCCATAATGCCTTGAATAACTTCCTCTATCAAAACATCGCCATTAGCCACCCAACTTGGAAAATCAGAGCCGGTTGCAAAAGTGGCATGATGGCCGTTCCCGCTCGCATCACAACTTCTTCTACCCATGAGCGCATCATCATCGCCTTCGCACAATCCTTCGATCCCTTCATCGAAAGTCCACCGCGCCAGCACATTATTGCCGGTCTCAACATCTTGCACGGCACTCGACTGCGTGGCAACCTCAAGATTGCTGGAATCTCTCACCTGCACCCGCCAGCGATAGTGGGTGAGATGAAATAAATCGGTCACCGTACAATGAGTCGCCGTGATGGCAGTGCAAGGCTGATAGCGACGGAGGGAACCGCTCTCCTCCTGCCAGAAAACATCGTAGATCAGACGATCTCCATCATTCGTCACATCGGGATCGACACTGGCAGACCATGTCAGCGCCAGACGGGATGGAGGAACCACTGCGTTGTTGGCCGGCCCCGTGATGACGGGCGCGGTCGGACGATGATTCACGTCATTTACAGTGATGGTCAGATCTTGTGTGGCGATATTGTTGGCAGAACCTGCGTCGTTCACGGTCAGACGAATCACCACTGTCAACGTTCCCCTTGCTTTCGGAACATCGGGAAGTGAGAAGGCAAAATCGCTCTGGTTGTTATTGGAAGGACCCATGATGGCATTGGCTCCATCGGCATCAACATTGACCTGTTCCCAATTAAAACTCAATGTACTGGTCCCGGGCGGAGTCTCACCGTCATCCGAGGAGATGCCACTCAAAATCAGGCGCGTCTGATTCCAACCTGGATCGGCCAAAGACTCATTCTTTGTCAATGTGGTGATCGGTGATCCAGAACCACCCATTTCGGTAATCGCCGCATGCGGAGGATTATTTTGAACCAGAGGTGGATTCACGCGAATTTGTTTGGAGGCCGCAAAAGAAGCCAAGCTGCTTCGATCGGTAACGACCAGCTGGATGGTAAAATTTGTCGTCGTTGAAACCACCGGTGCCGTATAATGCGTCACCACCGCGCCCGTATTTTCAAAAGTGCCACGGATGCCGCCATTTTGTTGCCACAAGTATGAGGCCAAATTCATAAGATCTTCAGCATCGTCACTCCGATCACCCTTCAATAAAATAATATCCCCCGATGTCAGAATCACCGGTTCTTCGGGATGGTTCTCGATATCGATGACGGCTGTAGGACGTTCGTTCGGAACAGGATTGACTGTAACGACAGAACTCAAGATGCGGCTGAATGTTCCGTTCACTCCATTCCACACCGCCATGAATTTTTTCTCGGCGGAAGCCACCGCTACCGATTGATTGATTGGAAATGAGGTGGTCAATATATTTTTTGGTTCCATCGGGGTGAGCACATTATTAAAAGCCACCGTCTGAATCTGCGATTGTGTTCCGTTCGGAGTGCGACTCTCATACGCCGCATCATATTCCAGATCAAAATCGTGAGTACCCCCTTCTTGTCCCACAATTCTATTGGTCGTGATGCGCGGGCGTAAAATTTTATTTCCAGACGGATCAGTATAGACCGAGGCATTTTGTACGGTGATGGTTGCGCGATCTATCGTCACAGGAATCAGTTTCAAATTCTGGTGGCCCGCTTCGTCACTCACCAAAAATTTGTCTACTGTGGCCACCACATCGGGATCGAAACAGCCTTGATGCATCTGGTTATCAATGGGGGTGAAAGAGGTCATGTCGGCAACCGTCCCCATGATCAAATCGCCAGCAAGGGTGACCACATTTCCACTAATGGAAGGTAAAATCGTCGCACTATTTTTGTAGGTTTCAAACACGGTCAGAAACTGGCTCGAACCTGCAAGCGAAGCGATGCGCGGTTTGCGTCCACGCGTCACATCGGGATTGGCCACATCGGGATAATCGGGAGAACATTGCGGCTGGGCGGTGGAGACATCGCCATAAATTTTAAAAATGGAGGGATTGGTATTGTTGTTCGGATCAGGATTTGGATTGAAGTCGGTTGGAATGCCGCGACCATAAATACTGGTGGCCCCTCTCCAGGCGTTCACGCGACAGGTGGTAAAATCATTTGTTGCGTCCCAAACCAGAGCAAAACTTCCCGTCCCCCGTCCGCTTCCCGTATAAGGCGCGAGTGCCGAATGCTCGTTTTTGCTCCAAGCCATAATCTCGCTGTCATTTCTGGCCCTCTGATTGCTGTCGGAAGAGGTAATGCGCAGACTGGAAAGCATAATCCCCTTTTCCCAACCGGACATCGCCTCCAATGTTGCGGCAGTTACCATCTGTCCCAAAATCACGCTGAAACTCTCTCCTTGTGGCGCGGGTGCGGCTCCTCTTTTGGTCCAGGTAATGAGAAAATGGCCGTTGTTATAGGCCACCGCTGGATCGACATTCGTTTTGCATCTTTGCGCGTCGGGAGGGGTGATCCCTCTCTGACGAAATTGGTCATTCAAAACAGAAGCGAGACAGGCGTCTGTGCCGCGATCGACGCTGATTTTTTTATTGGCGACGCGCACGGTTGATCCGTTGGCGCCAGCGACGAGCCTTGCATAAATATTAATGCCATCTGCCCCATCATCCTGGCTCCAGACGATAATATAATTTCTGTTATCAGGATCATAGGCAACCGCCGGTGCCGTTCCGGTCTCCAAATCAACCGGAGACGTGTGTTCTTCAGTCAAAAACTGTTTGATGGATCCCAAAGAGCGATCTTTCAAAAAGATGCAGTGCCTGCAGGCGGTATGAAACCACGGCTCGATCCGTATTTTTGGAACAACATCGAGCCAGTCGATCTGTTCTTCAAGGGACAATTTGAAAATGCGATCCAATACGGAAGAGCGATAGAGCTCGTCAATTTCAAGAACGGAAATTTTTATTTCACGGGTAAAGGTCTGACGCCATGAGGTTGTCAATGGGGAGACATGAGAAACGGCATTCAGCCGCGATGAAGTCAGTTCAAAATCGGGAATGGAAACCTGTCTGGCAACAGGGGCGGCAGAAGTGATGATAGGCGTGATGGGGGTTTGCGGGGAAACAATCGGACTCACAACAGAAGAGCTATTTTGAAAACCGGGAAGGATCGTTTCCGAATGGCCGCAAGCGACCCCCGACAAAAAAAGCCCCACCAGCAAAATTTTCATCCGATATTTTTTCATAAACCGAAATCATCCGGGGTGCCGCGCCCGGTATCCACCACCGGCGGCGTCTTATCTGGCGGCGTGTTCCCGTCATCGGGTTTGGAGGGAGCAGGGCTATCATTCTCCTTCTTTCTCGACAAGCCATAAACAAGACCTCCGACACCTACCGCCACAACAGCACCCCAAAACCACCATTTTTTATAAAAGGGATCAGACTCTGCCTCAACCAGGACAGGCGGCGCCACTACCGGAGAAGGAACGGTTGTTGCTTCTATTGTCTTTCTCGCAAAATCTTTCTGTGCCAGCCATAGAGCTTGTTCTGCTCCCAGTTCCAATTGTAGATAATCAGTTTCTCCCAAGGCGAGTAGTGTCAGCAGAATTTTATGACCATCGTCTCCCCTGTTTTTCTCCCTGGCCATTTCGATAAGCTCAAAAGCATGCGGTGTTGTGAGAAGATAGCGTTCGTTTCCGTCAGTCTCCTCTATTTTTTCTTTCACAAAGTCGGGCATTTCTTTCAAGTCCGGCATGGCCTCTTTCGGAGGAGCAAATGGAAAATTGAACCGTTTCCAGACAAACGGTTTGTCGTCTCTTTTGTTCAATTCTTCTTCTGTCAACTCTTGACCCGGGGGAATTCCCAACAAATAATGAAGTCTTTCCAAAACAAGGGGATCTTTCACCAGGCGCAAAAGATTTTTGAACGTCGGCTGGGCAATCTCGCTGTCAAACTGACTTTCCGAATTTCTGGCAAAAAGCGAAATGGATTTGGGAGAAATGAGAGTCGTCGTGTAATTTCGGACTCCCTGCCGGGCCCACCACTCACGCTGAAAGCCCCGGCGGATCTGTTCAATATCCAAAGTTGATTTATTTTTATCGATGACGGCATCGGCCAGTATCTGTTGATAAAAAGGGTTGCGCTTCCGCACATTGTCGTCAATCGGTATCACCGGTATCGTTGACAAACCATTTTGCTCAAGCTGTCCCTCTTGAAATTCTGCCGCCGCTTTGTAGAGGAGCCTCATAAAAATCCAGAGGGTTGAAAGTTTTGCCATTTGGTTCAAATCGGCTTCCGGAACGAAGGGATAGAGACTGAAGATGGCACTCTTTACCTCTTCCAAAATTTCTTTTAACTCCACCGCTTGAAAAGTATTTTTTAACAAATCATTCAATTTTTCCGCGGGGGGTGGCGTTTTGGAATCGGAAAACCACCGACTGACAACGGGAGCGGCCGATTGCAGTGCAGACTGGTCCTCTTTTTTGGAAATAATTTTTTCGAGGGGGGATTCGATCGAGTCGAGAAAAACTGAAAAAGATTGCCATGCCTGCATTTCCGCAATGGGCGGAGGCACCATCCCTTCCAAAAACCATTCTTCTTTTGCGGCACCGCTCACCGCCAGCATTTTTCTTAAAAAATCGGCCTTGGGGTTGGCAAAACTCCACAGAACGGCATCGCCCTGATGCGGAATGATCTTTTGTTTTATCAAAACCCATGCGGGGTAAGAGCCTGCAAGAGGCCCCGTGTCCGGAATGAAAAGACTTTGCAAAGAAAACCACCTCCCCTTATTCTGGGAAGCGATGGTCTCCTCCTTTGCCCCGTTTTCCGAAGAGCCCTCACAAAATTCTTTTTTTACAGAAATAAAATTCGATTCTCTGACAATCTCGTAACGATCGATGCAGACCCCCGGCAAAAAATCGGGTTCGTGTTCAACGAGAAGAAAAACACGCCCGTCTTCTTCGACACCGGGTTCGATGGCAAGGGAGGCGACTTTTTGTAAACGAAGCGCTTCTGCAAGACGGATCTGTTCCGGACTGCTGGGAATGTAATTTGGTTTGACCATACTTAATTGTAAGATGGTCAGGTCATATAAAGGTTTGCGGGCTAAATCAACAGCCAAATCGAAGCTTCCACACCAGCAAAAGGGCTTCCCAAACGATTTTCTGGCTCATTTTGGATTTTCCCTGCCGCCGTTCCGTGAAAAGAATGGGGACCTCTTTCGGCTTAAAGCCCATTTTATAGGCGCGGAAATTGGTTTCTATCTGAAAGCCGTATCCGTTGGTCTCCATGTTTTCAAAGCCTATTTTTTGCAGACAGTCACTCTTCCACGCCTTGAACCCACCGGTCAAATCGGAGATGGGGATCGCTGTCACAAACGAGGCATAGACATTCGCACATTGGCTCAACATCAGCCGATGCAAAGGCCAATGTTTTGTTCCACCTCCGACGATATAACGTGAACCGATGACCCAATCGGCTGTCTCCAGGGCTTCAAGCAATTTGGGGACATCGGCGGGGTCGTGAGAAAAATCGGCATCCATTTGGATGATGCAGTCGGCGTCCATTTCTATCGCCCGCCGAAAGCCATCTACATAGGCGCGCCCCAATCCCTCTTTTTTTGGCCGGCTTAACAAAGAAAGATTGGGATATTTTTTCTGCAATTCTTTGATCAACTCCTGCGTTCCATCCGGAGAAGAATCGTCCACCACCAACACACAGAGATTGGGAACGGAAAGGGCGAACAGCGCGGGAATCATCTGCAAAATATTTTCGCACTCGTTGTAGGTGGGCAGAACAATAAGCGGTTTTAAAAAAGGCATGGCGCCCCATACCAATTTTTTCTCACAATGAGAATAAAATAAAAAAGGGGTCATTTCTGACCCGTCTTAAGGGCCTGAAAGAGATAATTTTCACAATAATTCCGCAATGTTAAAATTAAAAACTCTGGCACAGCGATTGCACCAAACCGACTTGGTTATTATGAACTGTCGAAACAAAATATTATCCCCCCTCTGGTTTGTGTTTTCTGTGTGTCTGATTTTATTCTTTTTAATTTCCGTCCCGGCTTCCGCACAGACCTGCACATCGTCAACCCAGTGCAACGACTTCAACCCCTGCACCAACAACACGTGTACTGGCAGTTTGATTCTTCCCGGAGTTTGCAGTTTCACCCCTGTGACCAACGGGACAACCTGTTCCGATGTAAATGCCTGCACCACGGGAGATGTTTGTACCAGCGGCGTTTGCAGCGGAGCCAAAATCACCTGCAACGATGGAACTATCTGCACCACCGACAGTTGCGATCCGTCCACGGGTTGTAAGTTCACAGCCGATACATCCAAAAACGGGGCCATGTGCGAAAATGAATCTGCAGGGGGAACGAACAGTTTTTGCACATGGGATTCCTGTAGCGACGGTTTATGCAAACATGACCCGGCGCCGATGAACTGCAATTCCCCAATCGGTTGTAGCGATGGCAATTTCTGCAACGGCACCGAGATGTGTAACGGTGGCACCTGTTACGTAGCCGGTGGAACGCCCGGCATTTGCCTTGGCGGCTCCATTGTCGCCCCACCCAACGGGTCTTCCTGCAACGACAGCAATGCAACGACTTGCCCCGACAAATGTTCTTCGGGGGCCTGTAGCGGCCCCACCGATACCCGCATCGGCACCAGCTGTTCGGTTGGCATCGGGGCCTGTTTGAGAACAGGCAGTTGGATGTGCACTACCAGTGGCGCCAAATGTTCGGCCACCGCCGGTTCACCCTCCACCGAAATTTGCGACAACATTGACAACGACTGCGATGCTTCCATCGATGAGGACTACAACATTGGAGGGACCTGCACCTCCGGAACAGGGGCGTGCGGCAACACCGGCACCTACATTTGCAAAACCACAACCTCTACCGAATGTAACGCATTACCCAAAGCCGACGGCACCAGTTGCTCCGATGGAAATGCCTGTACCCTGACAGATGGCTGTCTGTCGGGCACCTGCACGGGATCGAATCCAAAAAGTTGCACCGCCGACAGCAACGCCTGCAACGGAACCGAACAGTGTAATCCAACCACCGGAGCCTGCGAATCGGTCAGTCCTCCAATTGCCGGCACCGCCTGCAGTGATGGCTCTGCCTGTACATCGGGAGATATATGCGGAACCACCGGGACATGTAGCGGAACCGGTATCAATTGCGACGATGGAAATCCTTGCACCGTGGATACATGCGACGCGATTTTGGGTTGCGCCCACACCCCTGCAACCGACGGAACTGGCTGCGATGATGGTAATGCCTGCAATGGCCTTGCGTTCTGCTCTGCGGGTGCATGTCAGGCTGTTCCGGCACAGGACTGCAACGACGGGATTGCCTGCACAACCGACACTTGCAATCCTTCAAGCGGCTGCATCTTCACACCACTGACCGCCGCCGAAATAGATGACAACAATCCTTGCACAACGGACGGCTGTCACGCCATCAACGGCCCTTTCCATAACCCGATCAATGTTAATGATAACGATGCTTGCACCACCGATTCTTGCGACCCTTTAAGCGGACCTCAATACACCCCCATCTCCTGCAGTGACGGCAATACTTGCACCACCGACAGTTGCGATCCGGCCAGTGGTTGCAACTATCCCGCCGCCACCAACGGAACAACCTGCGATGATTCCAATCCGTGTTCACAAACCGACACATGTCAAAGCGGTAGTTGCGTTGGTACCAATCCCTTACTCTGCAGCGATGGAAATACCTGCACAGTAGAAGCCTGCAACCCGGCAACCGGTGCATGTGAATCGGGAAGTATCAGCGCCATGAACGGACTCTCCTGCGTAGATGGAGATCTCTGCACACCGATGTCATTTTGCGGTGATGGATCTTGTAGCGGAACTCGAATAACCTGCGACGATAACGATCTTTGCACCGCCGATGCGTGCGATGCGGTCACCGGCTTTTGCAGTAATACCCCCGTTGTCTATAATGATGGAGACTCCTGCACAACCGACAGCTGTGATCCCCTGACGGGTAGTCCTCTTTACACTCCCATCAGCAACGACGATGGAATTGCCTGCACGATCGATGCCTGTGTCAACGGAAGTCCGGTCAACATACCCGACAACACCGATTGTAGCGATGGCAATGCCTGTAACGGTATCGAATCATGCAATGCCACTTTAGGTTGTGTTGAAGGGACACCGACGGATATTGACGATGGCAATGTTTGCACTACTGATTCCTGCGATACCACCACCGGTGTTATTACCCATAATGCTCTGGCCGATGGAACGACTCTGCCCAACGATGGCGGTTACTGCGTTGCAGGAATAGTTGTTGGATGTCTGACGGGCCAAACGCAAGCCTGTTCCATTACCAACAGCTTCGGCAGTTGCAGCGGCACAAAAATCTGCATGAATGGAAATTGGAGTGCGACCTGCACCGGACAAACCCCTTCGAATGAAATTTGCAACGAAGTGGATGATGATTGCGATGGCAAAATCGATGAAGATTTCAATATCGGCCAAACTTGCACCGACGGCATCGACCAGTGCCATACCGGCGTCTGGCAGTGTAGCGCCGGTGGACAGA
This sequence comes from Deltaproteobacteria bacterium, assembly GCA_030648035.1. GTDB lineage: Bacteria > UBA10199 > UBA10199 > SPLOWO2-01-44-7 > SPLOWO2-01-44-7 > JAUSII01. Next base: position 28,944 of record JAUSII010000011.1, read on the forward strand.
TCTGTGCGGCTTCCAATCAAGCCGACGGTACAGCCTGCAATGACAGCAGTGCTTGCACTTCCAATGATGTCTGTACCGCGGGAGTGTGCGGCGGCGTGGCCATACCCAAGCCTGCCGACACCGCTTGCCAAACATCGGGTTCGGCTTGCAATCCAATCACCGGACAATATGACTTAATCAATAAAGCGGATGGCACCGTCTGTAGCGACGGCACTGCCTGCACACAGACAGACACTTGCGTGGCGGGTGCATGCGCCGGATCCAACCCGGTGACTTGCAACGCATCGGATCAGTGTCACGACGCCGGTGTCTGCGATCCATTGACCGGTGCTTGTTCCAATCCCGATAAAGCTCCAGGCTCTGCCTGCAGTGACGGCAACGCCTGCACCGGCCCCAACAGTGAAGGCTGCCAATCCGGCCTCTGCATTCCGGGAATCGCTGTAACTTGTGCTGATGACGGCAATGTCTGCACCAGTCAATCGTGCGATCCGGCTGTCGGTTGCGTGAGCACCAACACCGACCAGACAGGCATTGCGTGTTCGACGGGCATGAGCGGACAATGCGCGGCGGGAACACAAAATTGCGTGAGCGGAACATTGAGCGCCTGCGCGCCGAGTGCGACCCGTGCGGAAATTTGCAACGGAATGGATGATGATTGCGATGGCGCAGTCGATGAAGATTTCCTCAACCTTGGAGACTCATGCACCGCAGGCGTGGGAGCCTGCAGCAATACCGGCATCATTATTTGTCAGGACGATGGCACCGCCGCCGGTTGCGATGTTTCAGCCAAACCCGATGGGACATCGTGCTCCGACAGTAACGCTTGCACCCCGCTCGATATATGCCAAGCCGGGGTTTGCACCGGAACAGGCCAGGTCAATTGCGATGACAAGAATTCCTGTACCGATGATTCGTGCGATATTTTGGCGGGATGTCTCTCTGTCAACAACGCCGCTGTGTGCAACGACAACAATGCCTGCACCGAGAATGATATTTGCGGCACAGGGGCGTGTGGCGGATCGCCTGTAGACATTGACGACACCATCGCCTGCACAGTCGATGCCTGCGATGCGGTTCTTGGAGTCACTCACACTCTCGACAATGCGCAATGTAATGATAACAACGACTGCACCGCCGATCTCTGCGACGCTTCGGCGGACTGTCAATTCACACAACTTCCGGATGGCCAGGGAATTACCGGCGGGGTTTGCCGAAACGGCAATATCTGTGTGCCGGGTCTGGAAATCTGTAACGGTCTGGATGACGACTGCGATGGAGAAATTGACGAAGGTGGCAACGCTTTATGCAATGACAACAGTGCTTGTACTAATGATGTTTGTGGCGGCAGTGCCGAATGTCAGAATAGTCCGATAAGCTCTGATGATGCCAATGCTTGCACCGATGACACATGCGATGCAACCGCCGGCGTTCAGCACGCCACTGTCTCTTGCGATGATGCCAATGCTTGCAATGGTATTGAATCTTGCAACGCACAAACCGGTTGCGTTGTTGGCACCGCATTAAGTTGCGATGATGCCAATGCGTGCAACGGTATTGAATCTTGCAGTCCATCACTCGGTTGCGAAGCCGGCACCGCACTTTCTTGCGACGATGCCAACGCCTGCAACGGTGTTGAAACCTGCGATGCTGCCAGCGGTTGTGTAGCTGGCGCTGCTCCGGTGGTGGATGATGCCAATGCCTGCACCGACGACACATGCGATCAAACCAGCGGGCCGGCACACACTCTTCTGGCTGGCGTTGGGAATGCATGCACAACATCGGTAAACGATTGCGATCAGAATGGAGTCAATCGATGCGACACGACCAGCGGCGATGTCTCCTGCTTTGTTGAAAATCCCGTCTCCAAAAACGCCTGCGGTGTTTGCGGTCAGCCTGATCCGATAAATCTGGGTCTGGAATGCGGTGCTGGCGAAGGGGCCTGCCGCAGTCTGGGTCATTATATTTGCGATCCCGCCAACCCTTCGGGCTCCGTCGTATGTGATGCCCAGGCCCTCAACATCTCCTGCGATGATGGCGATAAATGCACTGCTCCCGACACATGCAATAACGGCACCTGTAATGCCGGGGCAAATATCTCCTGCGAAGACGACAACACCTGCACGTTGGATAGCTGTGATCCTGCAACCGGATGCCTCAATGTCAACAACGATGCCTACGTTGAGACCTGCTACGAGGGTCCCGCGGGAACACAAGGTGTTGGAATTTGCAAAGGCGGCGAGAAAAAATGCAGCGACAATATTCTGTCCGCAATCTGCACCGGCCAGGTCGTGCCCACGGCTGAAACCTGCAACAACAATATCGATGAAGATTGCAACGGCACTGCCGATAACGGTTGTTGCGGCAACGGCCAAAAAGAAGGCGTGGAAGTTTGTGACGATGGCAATCTGGTTGCCGGTGATGGCTGTTCATCCGCCTGCACCAACGAACCCCGCTGTGGCGATAGCCTCGTCAACCAGGTCGGTGAAGAATGCGACGACGGCAACACCAACAACCTTGATGCTTGCGCCAACAATTGCAAAAACGCCGGTTGCGGCGATGGCCTCGTTCAAGCCGGTGAAACCTGCGACCAGGCCGCCGCCAACGGAAGCGCACCCGGAGCCTGCAACCTGACCTGCAACGGGACCCTTCCGGAATGCGGCAACAGCATCACAGAGGGCAATGAACAATGCGACGACGGCAACACCAATAATAATGACGCTTGCATCAGTGGCTGTCTCAATGCCCGTTGCGGTGACACCTTCACACAGCCGGGGGAGACCTGCGATGAGGGCGCTATGAATGGGGTGCCGGGTCACTGCAACAACACATGCGGTGGAACCATCGCACTCTGCGGCAACAACAACATTGAACAGGGTGAAGGTTGTGAGGTGGGCATCACTGTTCTGGGCAACAATGAACGATGCGAGAATTGCCAGATCGTAATACAACCGATAGTGGCCACCTGCGGCGATGGCACCAGAGAGGGTAGTGAACAATGCGACGACGGCAACACTGTCAGCGGTGACGGATGCAGTGACACCTGCACCACCGAAATCGCCCAGCGGCAACCCGTCTGCGGCGACGGCACAAAAGAAGGCAGTGAACAATGCGACGACAACAACACCGTCAGCGGTGACGGATGCTCCGACACCTGCACCACCGAGGTCGCCCAGCGGCAACCCGTCTGCGGCGATGGCACAAAAGAGGGCAGTGAAGAGTGTGATGACAGCAACACCATCAGTGGTGACGGATGCAGTGACACCTGCACCACAGAAGTCACTGTCCCGAAAGAGACAGAATTGCCGACTGCAGAGGCCAAATCCAATATTTTCGATCTCGACCGAACCTGTTCCATCGCCATCAGTCAACAGATGCTTGATGTTTATGGTGCCACAACCCTCTTCCCCAACGATTATGAAAAACAGATGTTGGTCTTCAGCGGGGACGATGGAACCGGCGAAGCGGCCTTGGGATATGTGGCCTCCAAAGAGATGACTCCGGCCTGCGACTTTGGCGTGAAATATTGCAGTCTGAACAGCGACCCATGGAAAAAACTCGTCGCCACCCTCTTCAGCGGCGAGAACCAAAACACACTGATCGGTGCGGTCGCCAACAAATATTATTACATCAACAATTTTGAACAGTCGGCCAAAGCCCAGCCCAATGACTGCGCATTGGAGCCGACAGTATTGGCGGCCGATATTCGCAGGACTATTGCCGTTGCCGGCCCCATCAACCCCGAGGAAGATTTATTGAGACAACCCGAGTGCGAAATTAAACGCATCCATGACCTGAAAGCAGAGGGCCATCGGGTGATCGGTGCTGTGGAATGTGATCTGACGAATCCTGCTTCCGGCAAATTGATCGGCTTTGATTCTTTCATCTACGATCCTGCCAAAAAACAGTTTAATCAAAGCTTCAAGGTGCTCAATCCCGATGATCATCTTGAAGAAGGTGGTGAAGTGTTGTCGATGAAAGCGGACATCAAATCGGATTCACGTGTGGTTATCATCACATCTCTCAAGAGAAAAGAGGTTCCGGCCAAAGTGCAAACACTTCTCTACGATTGTTCGCAGACCGGCATCCATTGGAACTGCCAGAACCCCCAGATTCTGCCCGATTCACCGATGGCGATGGTCGACACAGACGAAATTCAAAAAGTTCAGGAACGCTCACGCAGACACAGCGATGAAGCCGTCGAACACAATGAGGGCGAGAGCAGTGAATCCCTCTGGATCACCGAAGAGGCAAAAGTGGTGGAGGTCAAAGAGGCTGAAGCGGCGGCAAATCCGGAAGTTGTTGCCAACAGGGCGCTGGCTCCGGATGGCCCGGATGCAACACAGCGGTCTTACACAACAACAGAAAATGGAACCGTCACCCAGGGAGACGGCTCACCTCTTAAACCGAGCTGGGCCATGTCTGCCTGGTATCAACCCGATGCCTGGAATATTGTTGTCGCCCAAAAAGATCAGCCTGCCCTTCAGGTGTTGCGCCTGACCGTGGGAGAGGATGGAAAAAACCATATGGACCCTCTGCCGACAGAAATCTATACCGCAGATTCCAAACTGAACAACATCCACAACAATGATCAAATCATCTACACAAACCCGTTTGATCCGATCCGCATCCTGCGCAAAACATTTGGCGGCGCAGATCTGGCGGCCTTCTTTGAAATGATAGACACGGCAAGCGGTGCCAAAGTGGGAACCGTGCTGACTGTTTTTTACAATATCAATGAAGCTCCAGAAGCCAGCATCACCGATGCCAACTTCAATGGAAAAAACGGAACCGTCTATTGGAAATCTTTTGACGGCATGAAAGATGCGCTGACATCTACCGCCCATCTGAAAGACAAAAATGGTATCAATCTCGACCACTGGCTCGACACCATTTCTCTGGAGAAGGTGGAATTCACCAACCGCGGGCTCCCTTCCAACAAAGAAGGAAGTGTCAATCTCCCGCCGCCGGAAAATGCCGCCGGCAAATCGGGCGCTGGGAAATCGGCAGATGTCAGCGTCTCCAAAGACAGTGTCAGTCTTAATGATGTCGTCTGGCCGCTGGAAGGCTCTGTCTGCGGTACAGACGCAGGCAAT
>JAUSII010000022.1 GCA_030648035.1 Deltaproteobacteria bacterium
TTGGTTCCAAGGTCTGGGGTTTTGGTAGCCATAAACGGAGGACGTAGCCAAAATGTTGACATTTGCCTCTCCCAAATTGAAAAGTTTCACCCTCCTCGCCATCCTCCTGACACTTTATTGGACGTCATGCTCCCATCGCAAAACAGACATGACGCCGACTCCAGCCCCTGGATTTGGGGGGGGAGCCACTCCGGTGGGGGGGTCTGTTAGTATTGTGGAACCTCCTTCCAGTGGGGGGGCGGTTGTTGCCCCACCTGCGACAGGTGTATCTGGATTTGTTTGCCCATCGGACGGAAGTTATTTTGTTGTCGACCCCTATGTCGCAGGCAATCTGAAATTATTGGGCCCGCTGGCCGCGAGAAGTGTTGCTTCACTTGGAGAATATCAGGGGCATGGAGGTGGGCGCTTTGGTGATGTTCAATCTTATGCGGAAGGGGGCTCAACCTATATTTTGTTGAGCGCCGGTCGGAGTCTGAACAAGAAAAATTTTCCCATTGGCGATGAGAATATCGCCCAGACAGAATTATCCTCTCCCATTCGAAAACTGGTTGTCGTTCCCGGAGATAACAAAACCGGTGTTCTTGCGGCAACCGATGATTCTCTGGTGTTGTTGGAAACATCCGGTGCCGGTTCTTTTGTTCCGGTGCATTCTTTGTTGCTGCCTTCTGCTCCCATGACTCTCTCTTATGATGGCGGTTTTATTTATGTCGCGCTGAACAACGGATCGATTCATCGTTTGACTCTGGAGACGCTCAAAAATGGTGGATGCATTGAACGGATCGCCAGGATGGAATCTTATGACGGCCGTGTTGTCCGAAAAATTTCGGCTTCCGGTACAAGGCTGTTTGTTTTTTCCGAAAAAAAGTTATCGCCCTCCAAAATTTCTCTCAATGGCATTCCGAGATTTCTAAATCCTTTGGGTGAAGTCTGGCGTGAAAATTTTGCGCGATACATTGAAGGACTCTGGAACCCCGACTTTGCCCGGATTGATATGATCGATTTGGGGTCGGGTTTGCGTTCACCCGTGTTGACAGATCAGTGGAACGGTTTGGGAGACGGTGCCGGGCGCGTGCAGGTGACCGATTTTGTGGTGGAAGAGGGGCGCTTGCTGGTGTCGGTGGAGCGGATGCTGACAACGCGGCAGAACACCGCTTTTCAGGCCGATCTGCGCCGGATGATGAGCGACAAATGCGGGGGAGCTCAAACCCGTTGTGAGCGCGCGGCGCAAGTTATTTTGGAGAGTTATTGGTTGAAGCTGTTGCTGGGAAACCTTGCTGCAGGCGCTTATCCTGAACTGATAGACTACAGTCAAAAACCGGCGGGCCTTATGGTGTTTGACTCACTGGATGTAAATTATCCATCCAACCCGGGAGTTATTCTGCCAGCGATGGCCGGAGCGAGTACCCCCGAAAATTATAATATTGGTTTTTGGGGGATGCAGTTGGCAGGCGCGGGTGAGAATGTCTACATGATGGCCCCGCGTGCGGTGCTCCATTTTCATTTTGTTGCGGGCCAGGATGTCCAGGTCGATCTCATCGATTCACAGCCGATGGATATCAACAATCTCGATCAATTGATTCCGCAAGGTCAGCAGGTGCTCAAGGCTTTGTCGGTTTCTCAAAATAATGAGCGGGCCGTTTTCAGATTGGCCGGAAAAACGATCAACGGTTCGTTGGAGCAGATGTTGTTGGGGAATGCCGTGGTCAAGAAAACGTTGAAAGAACCAGGTCTGCCGGTGGGCCTTCTTGGAAAAAAATTGGACAAAATTTATACCACCATGAATATGGGCGAATTTGGTGTTGATATGGCGGCTGTCTGGAGCAAAGCAGATGCGGGTGTCAGCCGGTCTGGATTTTTGGAGCTGGATGACTGGGACTGGACCCAAAATAAAATCGCCTGGGATGCGAACAGCGGTCTCTTTACGATGGCGGGAAATGTGGAGGGGAATTATCAGGTGTTTCTTGGGAATGCCGCATCGGGGGAATTGTCTTCTTCGGTGGCGGACATTTCACCGGTGGTGGAAGAGAATCTCTCCGAGGCGGGTGATCCGCTTGATTTGCCTTGCACACGCAAAACAGAAAGTTATTTGAAATCGGTCCGGACTCTCACACTCCCCAATCACCGGTCGCCAACCCACTTCATGCTGTTTGCCGATCACGTCGGTTATCAGGGGGCGGGGTGTTTCGCGAGGTCCGATGTGGGTCTGCTCGTTTTAAAAATATACCAGAGCGGCAGTAACAGACCACTTGAACAAATTGAGCTGGCTGTGCTTCCCCAAGCGGGTCGTGCGGCAGAGTATAAAGCCGATTTTGTGGGCGATGTTCGTCTGATTCAGAATGGTCCGCACAGCTTTGGGCTTGTTCGGGCGGAAGAGGGTCTGTTTTTATTCCGTCGTGCCCTTCTGCCACCCCCACTACCTGTTTTTTTTCTCACCAAAACAAAACTGGTTGCAAAAAGGGATCTGGCCGATCTTGTGATTTCGACCGGCTTTGGAAGAGACCTTATTTTGGCCAAACGCCGGGCCCAGTTTGTTCAATTCTACCGTTTTCTGTGGGATCGTCTTTTGGACCCCACCCATTTTGACCGCAATGATCGCATCTGGCCGGCACTTTCTTTTGATGAAAACCGGGAGATCGCCTACGATATGCCGTTGGAACCCTTGGCGGGGAGTCTGGAAAATATTCTAGAGTTGGGAGAGGATCACTATCTGCTCAAACTGGTTCTGCCGGAGGGTCAAAATCGTGTTGAACATCTGAAAATAGAGGGGACCCATTTCAAACGGCAGGCGATGCAGGATTTAGAAAGTATTTGGGACTGGGCCCTGGACCCCAGATCACCCAGAGAACTTGTTTTTTCAACCGGCAATGAGGGTCTTGTTTTCTATCGCCTGAATCCCTACTAAAATTTCGCAAAATTTTTGGTGAAAAGCTCCGCCAACTTTTCGGCCTGTGTGATGTAGGCTGATTCATCATCCCAACTTTTTCTGGGATTGAGAATTTCTATGGGAACGCCCGGACACTCGGAAGGAATGCTCAAATGAAATTGGGGGATGGGTGTGAAGGTAACTTTGGAAAGCTCCCCTTTAAGACAGGCGTTGATCATCGCGCGCGTATGCGGGAGAGAAATGCGTTTGCCGATACCATAAGGCCCCCCCTGCCAGCCGGTGTTGATAAGATAGACCGGCACATTGTGTTTTCTTAATTTTTCACCAAACATTTTTGCGTAGAAGTTGGCGGCTCTCGGGAGAAACGGGGCGCCAAAACAATTGCTGAAGGTCGCCTGCGGCTCTTTGACTCCGGCTTCGGTGCCGGCCAGCTTGGCCGTGTAGCCGGAGAGAAAATGATACATCGCCTCGTCCGGTGTCAGTTTGGAAAGCGGCGGCAAAACACCGAAGGCATCGGCAGTCAAAAAGAAAATCACTTGCGGGTGCCCGCCCACGCCCGGAATAACGGCGTTGTCGATATATTCGATCGGATAGGCGGCTCTTGTATTTTCGGTCAGTGTGTCATCGTTGTAATTGAGTTCTTTTGTCTCGGGGTTCATCACCACATTTTCGAGCACGGTCCCTTTGCGAATCGCGTTCCAGATTTGAGGTTCGAATTCCTGTGAGAGGCGGATGCATTTGGCGTAGCATCCCCCTTCGATATTAAAAATCCCCTTGTCGCTCCAGGCGTGTTCGTCGTCGCCAATGAGCCTGCGGCTGTTGTCTGCGGAGAGTGTGGTTTTGCCGGTGCCCGATAGGCCGAAGAAGAGGGCGGTGTCTCCCTTCTCTCCCACATTCGCCGAGCAGTGCATCGTTAAAATGCCGCGGCCCGGAAGAAGATAGTTGAGAGTGGTGAAGATTGATTTTTTCATTTCACCGGCATAGTGTGTGCCGCCGATCAGAATAATTTTCTTTTCAAAGTTGAGGATGATGAAGGCATCGGAATTTGTCCCGTCATTTTGGGGCTTGGCCTTGAAGTTGGGTGCGCACAAAATGGTCATGCCCGGTGTGCCACTGATTTTTTCGCCGGGTGCGAAGCGCAAAAAGAGTTGGTGGACGAAAAGATTGTGCCACGCCTGTTCGGTCACCGTGCGGATGGTGAAGCGTTCATGTGTGTCGGCGCACGTATAGCCATCGTGGATGAATACCTCCCGATTGTTAAGATAGGTGGTCATCTTGCCCAGCAGTTTGTCGAAGGCTTCGGGAGAAAAAGGTTTGTTGGTTTTGCTCCAGCTGATGGCCGACTCGGCCGCCCCATTTTTGACGAAGAAGCGGTCATTGGGAGATCGTCCGGTAAATTTGCCTGTGGCCACCACCAGCGCACCGTTGGCGGCCAGAGACCCTTCGTTGCGTTCGAGCGCCGCCTGAATCAATTCTTCCGCCGAGAGATTGACGCGGGCATTCGGGTGTTGTGTCCAATCCGTTTTCATGAGGGCGCATACATGGCAAAAGTTGGGGAGGAATTCAAATGATTTTTTGAGACTATCCGGAGGCGTAGCGGACAATTTTTGTTCTGTCCAAGGACCATTTTTTTAGGGCGGCTTCCAGATCAACAGCTACAATCGGAAGGGACACTTGTCGATAGGAGGCAAACAAGGCCATCTGCATTTTGTCGCCCACTTCTTCAAAAGTAACAAGACCATCGTTATTTTTATCGAGTGCGCGAAGGGTGGCCCAACATTGCTGGTCTATCTCATAATTTTCAGGGTGCGGTTCGTAGGCAATGAAGACCTCTTGTGGAGCAAATCCCCTTCCGTCGATAAAAATTTTTCCGTCCGACATGGGGTGTTGGCTATCATTGATCCAGAAATCTTTCCAGTTCAATTTTAATGTGGGCTATCTGTCCGCTTTCTCAAACATTTTCTGCCAGAGTTTGGCTAGGGGGTCGTAGTAGCGGGTGACGATGCGTTCTTTGAGGGGGATGATGGCGTTGTCGATACATTGTTACCTAGTACTCCGCTACCACGTACCAAGTATTTTCTTCAGGTACCCGGTATCGAGTGTCTGAATTATTTTCCTACGATGGTGAGGTAGTAGTCCCGTTTTAAAGATGAGCCGTCTTGCTTGAGGGAATGAGGATTTATTCCGGAGACCCAGGTTTTAGCACCCGGCAGATGTTCGAAAAAATAGCGGACGATTTCGTATTCGTAGCATTCATAATTGCTGATGATCAAAATGCCATTGGGAGTTAAATGATTGAAAGCCTCTTCCATGATTTTGATCCACATGCCGGCCAAACGCGCGAAATCTTCTTCTATTTCAAAAGGGCCGGGATGTCTTAAGACGATGACATCATAGAGCATCTCCGGATCCTGTTCGAAAAATGTCAGCCCGCCCACGGCCACAAACTGAAATTCCCCCGGATTTATTTTTCGGGCCTCGTCCAGCGCTTCGGGTGAAAGATCCACGCCGGTATAGCGGGCTTTGGTTTCCCTTGGCAGTGCCTCTGGTGACGATGTCAGGGTGAAGTTGCCGAAATACTCCACCAATGGAAGGGCTCCGGTTGCCGTTCCACAGCCGATATCCAAAATTTCGGCCGGGCGATTTTCCGGCGGTGCGTAACCGCTTTGCGGCACAAATTGAGTTAGGGCGTTCCAATAGCAGCGGCGATCTTTTTCTGTATCCAGGTAGATAGCATATTCGGAAATCAGAGCGTTGGGATTTTCATTCCCGTAAATACACTGGCGCATTTCGGTCGGGAAAGAAAAAGGAGAAGAAGCGGGAATAAAAAATTCTCGCGGCAATTGCGGAATTGTATCGAAATCATCGGAACGGCACATATTCAATGCGGCATCCGAAAGAAGATTTCCAAAAGATTCCTGATGTGCCGCTGCTTCGCGAAAGCTGTCTGTGATTCGAGTTAGGTCATCTAATCGCGTGCGGATCAACTCCCACAGTTGCGGTTTGGTGTTGGCAATTTTTTCCAATTCTTTTTCTTCCTCAGGGTTTATTCTGGAAAGCCGACATTCGTCTTTGTATATTTTTTTGGGGCGCTGAAACCAGACCCCAACTGCTTGCATCCCCCTGGAGATAGATAAATTTTGTTTGTGTCCGGATGGATCGATGAATGAAACTGTGGAATCTCCTTCTTTGTCGGTTTGCGTTTGAAAAGAAGGCGTTTCTTGAGCCAGGTTTCCCTGATGGCAAACCAGCCGGAATTGGGTTTTATCGACCATACCTAGTTATCGTAACAGGCGCCAATAAGTTGCTAACTATTTTCCGGTCAGTTTTTGCCAGAGTTTGGCGAGGGGGTCGTAGTAGCGGGTGACGATGCGTTCTTTGAGGGGGATGATGGCGTTGTCGGTGATGGTGATGTGTTCGGGGCAGACTTCGGTGCAACATTTGGTGATGTTGCAGAGACCGATCTTGAATTTGTCTTTGATGAGCGGCAATCGGTCGGCGGTGTCGAGCGGGTGCATTTCCAGCGAGGCCAACCTCACCAGAAAACGGGGGCCGGAAAATTCCTCTTTTTTGTGATTGCGCAGAACATGGCAGACATCCTGACACAAAAAACATTCGATGCATTTGCGAAACTCCTGCACGCGATCGGCATCTTCCTGACTGAAGCGCCAGGTGCCATCGGCCAAGGGGGTCTTTGGTTTGAAAGCCGGAATTTTTTTGTTCATCTCGAAATTCCATGAGACATCGGTCACCAGATCTTTGACGATGGGAAATGTTTTCATCGGTTCCACAGTGATCGGTTTGTCGAGGGGCAGTGTGTCCATGCGGGTCATGCACATCAACTTTGGTTTGCCATTCACTTCGCCACTGCAAGAGCCGCACTTGCCGGCTTTGCAATTCCAGCGGACCGCGAGCGTGTTGTCTTCCTGGGCTTGGATGTGATGGATGGCATCGAGTACGACCATCCCTTCAAAAAGTGGAACAGTGTATTCTTTGAGTTCCCCACCTTTGCTGTTGCCGCGATAGACTCTCAATTTGGCTGTCTTTGTCGTCATTTTGAGTCCTCGCTGATAATCGTTTGCAGTTCCGCCGGCATTTGTGGAAGAGGTTCTGTGGCCACTTTCAACTCGTCGCCCTTCTTGCGGATGACGAAATTAATTTTTCCAAATTCGGCTTCGGTATTTGGATAATCGATGCGCGTGTGTCCGCCGCGGCTCTCTTTTCTTTCCAGCGCCGCTTTGGCAATGGCTTCAGAAACGATCAGCATGTTGGGCAGATCGAGACAGCAGTGCCAGCCCGGGTTGTAAGCTTTGTCGCCCTGCGCTTTCACATTTTTGGCGCGGACCTTCAGTTTTGCAATTTCTTGCAGGGCCTCCACCAATTCTTTCTCTTCACGCACAATACCGACGCATCTCTCCATCGCCTTTTGCAAATCTTCCATGACGGTAAACGGATTCTCACCCGTTTTTTGTTCAAAGGGTTTCAGCGCTTGGGTAATATATTCCTCAACCTGTTTTGTATCGACGGCAAGTTTGCCCGTCGTATTTTTGGCGTGTTGGCTGGCTCCCAAACCTGCGCGTCGACCAAATACCAACAGGTCAGAGAGAGAATTCCCCCCCAAACGATTGGCGCCATGCATCCCCGCGGCCGCTTCGCCCGCGGCGTAAATTCCCGCCACAGTGGTCACAGCCGTCTCCGCCTCCACACGAATGCCCCCCATAATATAATGGGCGGTCGGTCCCACTTCCATCGGTTCTTTGGTGATGTCGACATTGGCCAGCTCTTTAAACTGGTGATACATGCTCGGCAATTTTTTCTTGATTGTTTCGGCGTTGAGTTGTGAGGCGATATCCAAGAAAACGCCGCCATGTGGAGAACCACGTCCCGCTTTGACTTCTGCATTGATTGCCTTGGCCACCACATCGCGGGTTAATAATTCCGGTGGGCGGCGCGCATTTTTGTCGCCGGCCAGCCATCGTTTGGCTTCGTCTTCTGTTTCGGCAAACTCTCCCTTGAACATGTCGGGGACATACTTGAACATGAAGCGTTCGCCCTTGTTGTTTTTGAGCACGCCGCCTTCTCCTCGCACTCCTTCTGTCACCAGCGTCCCCTTTACGCTCAAGGGCCAGACCATTCCGGTCGGGTGAAACTGCAAAAATTCCATATCCATGAGATCGGCACCGGCTCTGCAAGCCAGCGCTTGGCCATCGCCGGTATATTCCCATGAATTGCTGGTGATGCGATACGATTTGCCGACACCACCTGTGGCGATCACCACCGCTTTGGCTTTGAAGAGAATGAACTCGCCGGTCGTGCGCCAATAACCCAAGGCACCGCAAATTTTGTCACCGTCTTTTAAAAGATGAGTGATGGTGCATTCCATATAGACTTCGATATTTTCCTGATGCACGGCGAAATCCTGCAAGGTGCGGATGATTTCCAAACCGGTGCGGTCGCCCACATGAGCCAGACGCGGGTAGCGATGGCCGCCAAAATTTCTCTGGAGAATTTTTCCCTCTTTGGTGCGGTCGAACACGGCACCCCATGCTTCCAGCTCGTTCACGCGCGCGGGTGATTCCTGCGCGTGAATTTGTGCCATGCGCCAGTTGTTGAGCAGTTTGCCGCCGCGCATCGTATCGCGAAAGTGAACTTGCCAAGTGTCGCGCGCATCGACATTACCCAGAGAAGCCGCCACGCCTCCTTCGGCCATCACAGTGTGGGCCTTGCCCAACAGTGATTTGCAAACAAGACCGACCGAGCAACCTTGCAGGGAAGCTTCAATCGCCGCGCGCAACCCCGCACCGCCGGCACCAATCACCAATACATCTTGTTCGCGTATTTCGTAGCTCATATTGTTTTTTAAAAAATTCGAATATCCGTGATCACGCCCATCGCACACAATCTTATATAAACATCGGTCAGGCCAACGGTGGTGAGGCTGATCCATGCCCAGAGCATGTGGTTTTCATTCAACATACTGACGACACTCCAGACTTTATATTCTGTTTTGGCTCCCTTGCCGCAGGAGAAGCAATCGCGTTTTCCCCCGACCAGATGGCGGAAGGAATGGCACGAAAAAGTATAGAGACTCAAAAAAGTGGTGTTGAAAAACATGACGAGTGTTCCCACTCCGATTCCAAATTTGCCGTCGAACCAGAAGGCCTTGAAAACATCCCACCAGAGGACGACGATGACAAAAATGGCGACATAGAGAAAAAAGCGGTGGAGATTTTGCAATATAAACGGAAATTTGGTTTCACCGCTGTATTTTTTTTCACCGAATTCACCCACGGCGCAGGCCGGTGGATCTCCGAAGAAGGCGCGGTAATAAGATTTTCTATAATAATAGCAGGTGGCGCGAAAACCCAAGGGGGCCCAGAGAATCAGCAGTGCCGGAGAGAGTGGCCACCATTTGAACAGAAAGAGGGGAGAATAAAATGGGGAGAGATAGGGACCCCATTCATAATTGTTTCCCTGAAAGGCGGCCCAGGTGGAATAGACGCCGAAATTGCCGAGCCCAAACGCCACCAACAGAGGCTGGAGCCACCAGGAATCTTTTCTTTGTGTAACGCCAAAACCGCTTTTGAGTGCGGAGGCGGGTGACAAGTTTGCCATAAAAAGTGTATGCACTTTTGGACTTTTTGAAAAAGTTTGTCAAGTTGATCTAGATTAGAAATGGAAGAGTTGGAGTCCGAGCCTGGCTTCGTCGTAGAAATTGCCTTTTTTGAGTCCGGCCTGGGCGCCGAGGGCATAACCGGCATAAAGAGATGTTCCAGTTCTTTGTGTGATGTCGATATCCAGATGCAGTTCCAGATCGAGACGTGCGCCACCGATGGCATTGCCCAAACCGGTTTGATATCCCATATAAACCGCCGGTGCGATTTTTGCGAAAATGTGATCGGAGAAGTGGGCGTAAAATCCCGAATCGATTCCCAATTTGGTATCCTGGTGCACCTCGTCCGTTCCTCCAAAATCAAATTCGCCAAACCATTGGGCTCGCCAGACGCCTGTGGAAAAATGAATCAGATCGTTTCGGTAGTCGATGCTGTGGGGGAGAGGGCTGCTGAACTGTCGCTGATATCCCAACGTTTGACGGTCAAGATAGTTATCTATCTGGAGTGTCTCTTTGTTCGCGGTTTCGGCAAGCGGTCTAAAATAGCGGGCGGCGGAAGGATAAGCATTGGCGACTTCATCTGCAAACGCGGCGACAGATATTGTTGCATCAAGTCCTGCGGGGAGAGTCAGGAGACGTTCCTGCAGACTGTAAGAATTTCCGTTGGAAAAATGGAGATCGTCGGCATATTTTTTGGTCGTCTGATCCAGATATTTTCTGCAAGCTTTTGCCACCTTCGCCGCTGTTTTTCTGTTTTTCAGTGAGTCGGTTTTATATAGTAATTCTCTCTGTATTACTCCAATCTTCCTCACCACGTTTATCATTTCGGGGGGTAATCCGTTGCCGAGATACATTTTTAAATGACGATCCAGCATAAAAAGAAAAAGGTATCTTTTTCCCTCATCAATTTTTTTTTCGATATTCTGTTTGTAATAGTCGTAGGCAAAAACATAGGCGTCGAGTTCCATTGTGGAGACAGACATATTTCTATTTTCTTCGAGATATTTTTCTTTTACCCGTTCAAATCCGCGGGGAAGATTTTTTCCCGTGAAGGCCGATTTCAGCGGACATTTTTTCGGATTTAATCCTTCAGAGGCGGATATTCGGTTCCAGATCTCTTCATTCTGGAGTTGATGGCGGGCTTCGTGGACCAGAATTAATTCCGCCTCCCAGTCTTCCATGCCGGTGGTGGAGCCGATATACATTTCATTGGTGTGAAGAACGGCGGCCAGAAAAGTGCCCAGAAAGGGATAGCCGGCGTAATGGATTTTTCCATGGGCTTTTGGATCGAGACCGTTTTTTTTCATTCGGGACAAAATGCGGTCGATCCTGTTTTTATAATCCTGGGAGACATCCACGGTTCGGAAAATGGAGGTCTCCTGACCAACGAGGTGCTCACCCGGAATGCCCGGCTCTTTTGCGGAGGCCAAGGTGACTTCCAAAAGAGATCTGCCGGATTGGATAGGTCTGGTGCCCATATAATGATTATCGGCAGAAGTTGAAAAAAGTTGCCTCTTTTCCGGCCTAATCGGTAATCGGTATAGCAATGGCATATGCCAAAACGCGAACGCGAAGGTTTCCGGGGTGCGCTCTCAAATTTGGGTCGGACCCAAATTTGGAGCTCGACTCTCGGGCATTTTGGCTTTTTACCCCGTTCGGGAAAATGCCCTCCGAGACGACCCCGGAAACCTTCGCGTTCGCGTTTTGGCAGTAGAGTATTGATACACGCGATTGACGGTCAGACTACTTCAAACTCCGCATAAAAAAGTGTCGGACACTTAATTCGAATGATGTGTGCTCAAAAGCTGAAAGTGGGGGAGAAAAAATCTGTGAGCGTTTACACTCGCAATTGTTGCCAGCCAGAGAGTGGTGCGAAGGGCGTCTCGGAGCCCACCAAAACCTTTTGGGGGCTATCAAAACTTTGGTGGGCGAGAGTCGAGTGGGTGTTTTGGGGAATCTCCCAAAACAACCCACGTCCCTGAGCATCCCTCTCTGGCTGGCAACAATTGCCCGTGCTGTCCCTGAATACCCTTTTTTCTCCCCACTTCCTGCTTTTGTCGATACTTCCATGAGGTAAGATTCTTCTCTTTCCCTTGTGAACGAGGGCGGGGGGTGCTAGGGGAAGCGCGATTGTTAT
>JAUSII010000035.1 GCA_030648035.1 Deltaproteobacteria bacterium
AAAGAGGGGATTTTAATGTGGAACGGGGCTTTTGGTCTTAATGTTATCCGTGCGGAAAGGGCCCCGGTTGATGCGATTATTGGAGATCCCCGCTATAACATGGTTCAATGGGTCGATAGAGATTGGGGGCCCGCCTATGCAGATTTGATGCAGTATCATCCTTTAACCGGGGAGGTTCTGCATGCAAATGTTTTTTTCCCCTCCCTGTTTGCCGTTGTTGGCCAAAAGGATGCAAAGCAACTTTTGGAAAAAATACAGTCTGATCCATTGAGTTTTCAAAAACGTGGATTTTGTCAGAGAGATGAATCCCACTCTCTTGATGAATTTGCAAGAATGGTGGTGGAAGGATCAATTTCCGAAGAATCGGTTTTAAGACTTTCAAAAAGATATGTCCGTTCTATTGTGGCTCATGAAATTGGGCACACGCTGGGATTGAAGCATAATTTTAAGGGCAATCTCGGTTCTGCTTTTAGCTTGGAGGCAAACGCTGAAAATGTGAAGGCCTGGCTTGAGGAAGACCTTCTTGATTCAACCCTCCCCTCCTCATCCATAATGGACTATCAGCTTTTTGAAGATGAAATTCGCATGCATTCCGTTGGAAGTTACGACAAAGCCGCCATCCGCTATCTCTATCAGGCAAGACCTTTGGAGAGGGAGAGTCTTTTGTTTCCGCCTTTTTGCACGGATACTGATGTGGGGAGCGACGTTTTTTGTTTAAGATGGGATACGTCGTCCGATCCTTTGCGTTGGGAAATCGGGAAAATGAAAAATGACCTGGAAAGTGGAAGTATAGCCTCTTTGGGAGGTCAGATGACCGAAAGTCTGCGGTTTTTTAACGAAAAACAAACGGGTTTTTATTCTAAAAATGGCGCATTTCTATCGGGCATTTATGATTTGACAGATCTCTATGTAAAAATTCTATCCGAAAATATTCCCTCTCATCAAGGGCTTCGGGTTAAAATTTTGGAAACTTTATTGCAGGGGAACCCCCCTTTTTCTCTCCTGAAAATTCAGGGGACAGGTGACAGAATTATTACTCTCATTGTTGATTGGATTTCCTCAACGACGGATTCCAAAGAAATGCGGTTGATGGCAGTGGAGGCTTTGCTTGGCCTTGAGGATGGAGATTTAAAGGATTTTGGCAATCTTGTGGCGGAACAAAATCTTTGGAAAAATATTCTGGATTTTCAGCAAAGTTTAAACCGGGCCAAAAACGCAGAGGAAAAAGAAAAACTGGAAAAATCCCTGGCCTCTGAACAAGCCCTTCTCGATTTCCTAAGTAAGCCGACACCGGTTATCGTGACCGAACAATCTCCACAATAGCGGCCGCCGCGGCCTTGATGGAGCCGGGTTTGGTGATGCGCACCGTAATCGATTCAATGGGGGATTTTTTGAGGCAGAGGTTGGCAATGGCCTGGGCCAGTGTTTCGATCAGGTGAAAATCGCTCTTCTCGACGAACTTCAAAACATCTTTGGCGATCATGTTGTAGTCGAGGGTCCCTGAATCGAGCGCATCATTCTCACACGCTTCCTCCAGGTCGGCTTCCATTTCGAGATCGATGAGCAACACTTGAGGCCGTTTGCGCTCCCATTCATAATCGCCAATGATGCATTTTGTTTTGAGACCCTGAATAATAATTTTATCCATTGTTCCTCCGATAAGTCGCACACGAATTCGGCGTTTCCCAAAGCCGCACCGACTCCACCTGAAATCCCATCTTTGAAGCCTCTTCAAACAAAAGTTTTGCAATATTTTCAGCCGTCGGATTTTCTTTCATCAGAAAAAGGGGCTCGTTCACTTCTTTTAATAGAGTGACCATCGGGTCTTTTTTGTTGAGAAGCATGCGATGATCCAGATTCAGGTCGATCCAGGTTTTGAGTTTCTGTTTGATTTCGGAAAAGTCGCAGGCCATCCCTTTTTCATCGAGAGCCTCGGCGGTGATGTCGATTTCCATAAGGGCGTTGTGGCCGTGCAGGTGCCTGCATTTGCCGTCGTAGTTTAACAGTCTGTGGCCGTAGCAGAAATCTAACCTTTTTGTGATGGTGTATTTCGGCATAAGTTTAAAGACAGTATCGGGGGCCTGTCAGGGGAAGATCTGTACGCCCTCAAAACAGATCGGGCTAACAAATCTTCCCCTGCCACCCCTCCGAAGTTATCAAATAAGTAATCGTCCTCCGTTTAATGTCAAAATGGTTCCTGTTGCGAAGTTGGTCTCTAGCAGAAAGATGATGGCGTTGGCAACTTCTTGTGGGTTGCCCCAGGTTCCAAGGGGAATACGTTGTGCGATATTTTTGATTCGTTTTTTTGATAATCCTTTTTCGGGGAGAGTGGGTCCCGGTGCTATGGCGTTCACTCTCACATGGGGGGCCAGCTCTCTGGCCAGGGTTTGGGTGAGGGTCGCCAAACCCCCTTTGGCCGCCATGTAGGGGGCGTGGTTCAGATAGGGTTTGAAAATGGCGTCGTCCAGAATATTGATGATAACACCCTGTTTGCGTTTTATCATCGAGGCCGCCACTGCTTGCGAGAGAAAAAACGGGGCCTTGAGATTAACGGCCAATTCATAATCCCAATCGGCCTCCGTGATTTTTGTAAGGGGCATCTCTTTAAAATCAGAGGCGTTATTGATGAGAATGTCGATGGGACCCAGATTTTTTTCAACCGCGCGCACGAGTTTTTGAACCCCGCTTAATTTGGAGAGATCGGCTTGAAACGGGCCTTTCTTTGAGCGAAAAGAATGGGCCGCAACCAGCGCCCCGTGCCGCGAGAGCGTTTCGCTGATAATTTTCCCCACCCGCGTGTTGCCCCCCGTGACCAGCGCCACTTTCCCTTTGATTTTCATTGGGGTTGATTTATGGGTTTCAGGGCCATGGGTCAAGCAAGCAACTTTTTTTAATGAAAGACGATAAAGGGACTGTATGGACGCAAATATTGTCTCCCCATTTTGGGTCTCCAATGTTGCAACTCTGGATTCTCCGGCTGATTTTGCTTCGGCATGCGGGAGTTCTTTTCCTCTTGCTGCTGAGTACGAGGCTATTGTCTCGGCCATGGGAGAGGTCCATCCAGTCATGGCGGAGGCGTTAAGCCGTTATTCCACCGAAAATGTTCCGCAACTGGCTCCGGTTCTGTTTCGTTCGATGTCGCTTAAATTGTTTGATGCCTTTGCAAGGGTTTTGAAAAAATCACCGGTTGTTCGTTCTGCCACTCCAAAAATTGAAATCCCAAAGGGACGTCTGGACAGATTTTCTCTCGGGGCCAAAATGTTGTTTGCTTCTTTGGAGGAAAAGGCGGCCTATCAGGAGGCGCTGGGAAATCAGAAACAGGCACTTGATCTTTATTTTCAAATTTTCATGAAAGATAAAACCGGTTTTTCCGATTTTGTGAGAGTGGCAAATGCGATGGGTCAATCCCCTGCCCAAGCTTTTAGAGAACGTCTGCCAAATGAAATGAAAGGAAATTTGGGAGATATCTTGTGGGGATATGGTGCCTATCAGGGAGCCGTGGATGTGTGGGAAGGGCAAGTTGATCAGATGGAACCGACAAAAGTGGAGGAGGGGCTGGAAAGACTCGATTATGCCGGTGCGGTTGCTGTCTCTTTGGAAAATCGTGGTGAATTGGCAAGAGCCGAAAGTTTTTACAGGAGAGCAGAGCTTGAAAAAGAAGCCGAAAGAGTGGCGGTGGAAAATAAAAGAATAAAAATTTTGAAGGCGGGAGCCGATTTTGAAGCGACGATCCGTTTCAATAAATGGACCTCCAGTCTTCGTTTCGTTTTCCGGATTGTCTCTTCGGCCGATATTCCCAAGATTCCCTACGGGGGCAAATATGTTTTGGTGGAGAGTGAGACGGGAGAAGAAATTTTGCGTGTGGCCCAAAACGAGGGGATGCATCATTTTATGATCCTGCCCGGTGAAAAAGTGATTGCAGCGGGATTTATTGCGGTGGAGGGAAGCATCCGAATTAATGGAGATAGTGGCAATTATTGGACTACCGAAAGTGGAATTGCCGCCAAGGGGATTGCAGTTTCAGTTGCCGGGGAGGCGGTTCATCCTTTGGCCCCTGTGAGAGGGTTGGCTCGGGCTCGTCAGGTTATTGGTCGCATTTTGAAATGCCCTGTATTTTGATAATTTTTCCTTTGATTTTTACAATGCAGTTGGTCTAGAAAAGTTCGATGAAAATCGCAAAATTAAACGGCAGACCGGAGATCTTTTATTCTGTACAGGGAGAGGGCCGCAACATTGGTCAACCCCGCGTTTTTATCCGCTCCTCTCTTTGCAATTTGAAATGCACCTGGTGCGATACAGCCTACACCTGGAATTGGAAAAAATTTAAAAAAGAAGACGAGATCGTGGATATCACTCCCCAAATGATTGCCGAGGAGGTTCAAAGGCACCGGTGCAAAAATCTGGTTTTCACCGGTGGTGAGCCGTTGTTACAGCAGGAGAGTTGGGTGGAAATAATGGGACATTTGAGGGGTATAAATGCACGCTATTATTTTGAAGTAGAGACCAATGGAACTTTTTTGCCCAGCGATGAATTTGATCTTTTGATAAATCAATACAATGTCTCGCCCAAGCTCGAAAATTCGGACAACAGCCAGGCGAGCCGTGAAAAAAAGACGGCCTATTCCTTTTTTGCAGAAAGCCCAAAGGCCTTCTTTAAATATGTGGTGGTGGATGAAAAAGATCTGGATGAAATTTTAAAGTTGATCGGGAAATATAACATTTCTTCCGACCATATTTATTTGATGCCGGAAGGGACTACCTCCAAACAACTCAAAGCAAAATCCCCATGGATTAAAAAAATCTGCAAGACCCACGGCTTCCATTTTTCCGATCGTTCTCATATCCATCTCTACGGCTCCATGCGTGGGGTTTAAGGTTTGGGTGTTGGAAATAATTCTGGATCGGGCGCTTTTTTTGGAGGGTTGGCTGTTGGTGTTGTGGGTGGCGGCGGGGTATTCACGGCAGGGGCCTCCACTAAAACGGGTGTTGCTGTTGGACTTGCCGAGGTCGGTGCGGCAGGGGCCTCTCTGGCGATATCAGTATCTGTTAAAATGCGTGTATAGACCGTTTCTGTGGCCAATAATCCCAAGACCAGTAATGGCAAAATTGCTTTCATGACGTCATTATAACCAAAATCCAAAACATTTGACAGCACTGGCTGAACCGCATAAGCATTGGCCCCATGCAAAATCTCATTCGCGGCATGCTGTTGGAAATGGGGGAAAACCCCGACCGGGAGGGTTTGTTAAAGACCCCGCATCGGGTGAAAGAGATGTATCAATTTTTAACAGCCGGTTATCGCGAAGACCCCAAAGCGCTCATCAACGAAGCCATCTATGAACAAAAATATGACGAGATGATTCTGGTGAAGGATATCCAGATCTTCAGTCTGTGCGAGCATCATCTGCTCCCCTTTTTCGGGCGCGCGCATGTGGCCTATCTGCCAGGCGGAAAAATTATCGGGTTGAGCAAGGTGGCGAGACTTGTGGACATGTTTGCCCGCCGGTTGCAGATTCAGGAGAGAATGACGGTTGAGATTGCGCAGATCATCGAAGAAAATCTCCATCCCAAGGGGGTTGCGGTTGTGATTGAGGCCCAGCATCTTTGCATGCAGATGCGCGGCGTGGAGAAACAGGGTTCCACCGTGGTCACCTCTGAAATGCTCGGCCGCTTTCGCTCCGATCCCAGAACGCGGGAAGAGTTCATGGGTCTTATTCGGAAAGTTTAAGTTCACTCACCACGCGGTCTCCCAAAAACATTTTCACAATGCGGTGGTTGTCGGTGTCGGCGATATAGAGATAGGGAGCAATGACACACAACCCGGAAGGTTTTGAAAACGCCGGTTCCTGTCCGGTGGAACGCCCCGGATGGCCGGTGCCCAAAACAGTCATGCAGGTTCTGGTGAGAGGATCGATAAATTTTATTTTGTGATTGTCGGTGTCGGCCAGAAAAAGTTTACCGCCATAGGCGTGAATGCCCATTGGATGTTGCAATTGAACCTGATCTCCAGAACCGTCGACATCGCCAGAATCCAACATGTCCATTCCCACAAGCGTTGTCACCTCGCCATTCACCAGCTCTATTTTTTGAACCGAACTGCTTTCCGCGTCGGCGATGTAGAGGCGATGACCATCAATCGTGATGCCGCTCGGTTGTGCGAAGCACGAAGTGTTCAGTGTTCCATCGACCCGGCTCTCCTGTCCGGTGCCGGCAAAAGGGCCGATCTGATTTTCCTGAAGATCAAACATCCATATCTGGTGCGAGCCGGCCATGGCGATATAGATGCGGTTTTCAAAAGGAACCAGATCTAAGGGCGAGTGGAGATGCTTGCAAATCGGTGGTGTCTCCACCGTTTTTTGCAGGAGATCGACTTTGCGCAAGGCATTGTTTTCAGTGTCGGCCACATAAAGATGGTTGTCCACGAGGCACATCCCTTGAGGATGGTTGAATGTGGCGGTGGCAAAGGAGCCGTCGTTCAAGCCTGTTTTTCCGGAACCGATCGTCTCCAGAATGCGGCCATGCAGATCGGTGATGAGAATCCGGTTATGGTTGGAATCAGAAATAAAAAGTTTTTCTTTTGCATCGTCTGCAATGATTTTGCCGGGACTGGAGAGAAACCCTTCGCTTTTATGGTCTGCCATGATGTATGAAGGTCCCACAAAGGGGGTTTTATGCCAACAAAAGAAATTGAAGCAGGTGATGCGGCGCCAGGGTTTTCTCTGCCCGCCAATAATGGTGAGACTGTTTCGTTATCAGGCCTCAAGGGTAAATGGGTCGTCCTCTATTTTTATCCCAAGGATGATACCCCCGGATGCACGCGAGAGGCCTGTGCTTTTCGCGACAATAAGCCGGCCTTTACCAAAAAGGGGGCGGTGGTGTTGGGGGTGAGTAAAGATTCCACCAAAAGCCATGACAGCTTCACTAAAAAATATGATCTCAATTTTTTGCTATTGTCAGATGCCGATGGAACGGTGATTGAAAAATATGGCGCGTTCAAAAAGAAAAGCATGTTTGGAAAAACATTTCTGGGGATTCAACGTTCAACGTTTTTGATCAATCCCCAGGGCAAAATCGCCAAGGTTTGGCGAAACGTGAAGGTGGATGGTCATGAGGGAGAGGTTCTCTCCGCTATTTCTTCTTAGCTGGCAGAATTTTGAATTGCCCTCGCGTATAGGACAATTCCTTTTGATCTGTGACATCAAAAGTCAGCGAAATATCCTTGTGCCAGACGACATTGGAAGGGCTGGGCCCTGCCTGAATCTGGTCGATGCGGGTGGGGGTGTAGAGCCCGAAAAGTTGTTGAATGGAAGAGACTCTTGAAAATACGCCACTTCCCTCGGCGATTTTTGATTTTGAAATAACAATCCAGCTCCCCGCCGTTTTAACAATAACCGGCAGGCTCTCCCCGTTGTCACAGGTAAGGTTTCCCTCTCCCTTTCCCGACTGCAACAGTTCGGCACGGACTTTGATGTGAAATGCAATTTGGCATTCTGTCGGTGTGGCCGGTGTGGCTTGTTCTATTTTTCCTTTTACAGCCAGTGGAGGAATGGGAGAGAGAATAAATTCACCCAATGGATTTTCGGGATGCCAGTCTTCGCGCGTGCCTGAAAAAGCAAGAGAGATGTTTCTCTTCCAGATGATTACGGTTTTGTGCGGATCCGAGACGGCGTTGTCGGAGCCCTGAAAATCGACATAACGTCCAAATAATTCGTCGATATTATTGACTTGGGAAAAATGTCCGTGGGTATCAATCTGTTTTTTGCGAAAAAGAGTGGTCCAGCTGTAATCGGTGTGGACCAAAACCGCAGTGGGTTGTCCCTTGTCACAGGTCACGGTCCCTTCGCCTTTTGTGCCGGTTTTCATGTCAAACTTGAGTTCACACTGCATGGTGGCTTCAACCTGAAGGGGGATTAAGAATAATCCAGTGATCAAAAAAAGAAGTTTTAATGTTTTGAGCGTTGGTTTCATTCTCTTTTCTCCTTTATAAGTGTGAGCTGTCCCTGACGGGCCATGTCGATTGATTCTCCCAAAATACGCAAAGCCTCTTGAGGGGCATGAAAGCCCATCGAATTTTCCGCCTCCACAAAGTCGAGTCTGAATTGTGCTTGCCTCTGAAAATTCCGGGCCTCTTTGAGTTGTTCATCGGTGGCACCCGACTCCCTGGTTTTTTTAATATCGCCGATCAGGGCGACCACAGCATCCATCGCCCGGTTTCGCATTTTAAAAACTCTCTCTTGTATCATTTCGGCTCTGGCCTTGAGCTCGTCTTCGGACGCCTTGTGGCAGGTCTGGCAGGAGCGGTTGATATTCAGCAAGGGGCTTTGCACATGGTGGTCGCTGATTTTCATTGCCCCTTCACGTTTGAAGGGCATGTGACAATCGGCACAGGCGACCCCGGCCCGTGCATGAATTCCCTGATTGAACATCTCAAATTCGGGATGCTGGGCCTTGAGCATTTCGGCGCCCGTCTCGGCGTGCACCCAGTCTTTGTGGCCCACTTCATCATAGTAGGCGAGCATGTCTTCAATTTTAAAACCCTTGAACCAGGGATAGGTCAGCCGCTTTTCTTTCCCTTTAAAATAATATTCCACGTGGCACTGCCCGCAGACATAGGTGCGCATCTCCTGCCGTGTGGCCATTTTGTTGACGTCATAATCTGCAATGCCCTGTGATGCTTTGAGAGCTTTGATCCCTTCGATAAATCCGGGACGGGTGATCCGCAGTTCCATCGTTTGGGGATTGTGGCAGTCGATGCAAGACACCGGGTGTGTCACCATTTTTCTGGCTTCGGCGTAGGGCAGCTGATTCATTTTTTCAAATCCTTTGATTAAATCTCCGTCACCCAGTTTTTTGTAGGGAACATAGACCGAAGCATGACAATGGATACAAGTTCCAGGTTGTGGGCTGGCCTGTTGTCGTTCGGTAAAGGTCTGATCTTCCAACATGTAGGCATGTCCCCGCTCTTCGCGGAAATCTTTTGAAAAAGCATATCCGGCCCAGATTGTTTTGAGGCGGGGGTCCTCCTCCAACCGCGACTGCGCCACAATGGAGCGGGGGTCGGCTTGCGTGGGTGTTCTGGGGGTGGCCTCACTGCCGCCAAAACGGGTTCTCTGCATATCCACTGTTTTTTTGTAGTCGTCGTATTGCATCGGAAAATTTTTGCCCCATATTGCGGGATCTTCAGTCTCGTCTGTTAATTCCACCACCCTAAAAAATGGATTTTTGGCCTCCTGTTTTTTTTCAAAGATGTTGACCAATAGGGCCACCAGACCGAAGGTGGCGATAGTTGCCAGTGTAATGATGGTAATCAGAGTTTGTTTTTTCATAATGTTTTCCTTTTATGGATGTCCCACCGAGCCGTGGCAGCGGATGCAGGAGAGCTTCTTGTCCTGCCCGTGAGAGCCATCCATGGCGTCGACAACGTCCTGATGACAGCGCCGACAATTGTTTTCAGCTATTTTAAAATTCCGTTTCGTAATTTGAATCGGTTCTTTGAAAGAACCGGTCGTAAAATAAAAAGAATGCCAAAAGCCATTTAAGGCTTTGGTCCAATATTTCCCAAAAAAATTATCGGGCATGTGGCAATCATTGCAGACTGCCACATGGTGGTGACTCGATTTAATCCAACCATCATATTCCGTCTGCATAATGTGGCAATTGGTGCAAACTGACGGGTTGTTGCTCAAATAAGAGTAACCTTTTGAGTAAATAAAAGTGTAGAAGCCGACACCCAGCGCCAATCCGACAATCAGACTCAAGAAAATTTTAAACATGACGGGTTCCCCACAATCATTTTCCCATTAATTCCAAATTTCGATTCATTCAGTGCCGCATATTGCAGATATCCAAGGAGGATGATGGATTGAAAGCGGGGTGAGTGGCAGGCAGAGGTGACTATGCCGACCTCTTTTCCCTCCGTTGATAAAATTTTATCCCCTTTTTGTGGAACATCTTTTCCTTCCATTTTAAATTGGCACAATTTTTTACTGACATGCCCGCGATGTTCCAATCGCGCAATAATTTCCTGACCCACATAACAACCTTTGTTGAAATTAAGTGCTGAATAGAGGTTGGCCTCCTGCGGAATGGTGTTTTCATCCATGTCGATGCCCCACAACGGTGTGGCCGATTCGATGCGGAGTATTTCCCGTTCTTTTTTACCCAACTCCGGAAATCCCAGTTTTGATTTTAATGAGGCCATCTCGTCTCGTTGGATCCAAATTTCAAATCCCTCTTGCCCGAATATTTTTTTGCGAATGGCCCAGAATTTGAAACTTTCCCATTCAACAAAATTATATTCAAACTCTTTTTCGGGAATGTTGAAGGGAAGGGCGCCCAGAATGCCTATCGCCCCCCATTTTTCACTCTGATCGGCCAACTCAACCTTTTGAAAAATGATATATTTTTTCAGCGTGTCCAAAACAGTCTGTTTTAGAGAAGCCGAACAATCGATGCCAAAATAATCTTCACAGGTGTAGCAGAACAGATCGGCAATCATTTTTCCCTTAGGGGTGCAGAGGGCGGAATAACATCCGATTTTTCCGGAAAGTGCCTGAATATTGTTGGTGAGAATGCCGTTTAAAAATTTTCTGGCGTCAGCCCCTTTGACATCGATCCAACAGCGATCGCTTAAATCGATAATCATTGGGCGATCAATCTCTCCACCGGTTTGTTGGCGATCAGGTGGCTCTCAATAATTTCGGGAACATCTTCCAGTGTGACATTGCCATACCAGACGCCCTCCGGGTAGACCACCATCGCCGCGCCTTTGGTACACATATCAAGGCATCCGGCTTTGTTAATCCGTATTTTTTTGTTCAAGCCCCGTTTTTTGATCTCCTCTTTCATAACATTGAGGATCTCTTCAGAACCTTTGGCGGCGCAACAGGCTTTGCCCTCTTCGCGCTGGTTGATGCAGATAAAAACGTGTTTTTCGAATTTCATAATATCCCTTTCAGTGGCCTGCTTTATGTCATTTTAGGGCAACCGGCGTCAACGCAACTTTTTTGGTGGAATGTCGATAATATGCCTGGAGATTCCATGTCATCAATAGATCGAAAAATAACCCCCGTTCGCGAGGCTTTACAGCTTCCGGATGCGCCGCTGGTGCGTGAAGCGTTGGAGGTTTTTGAAAGCCCCGCATGTATGGCGGCCCAAAACTGTTTTGTGGTCGATTTTACCGATGCGTTTTCCTTTGTAACCCCTACCCCCAACCATATCGTCCCCACTCTTTGGAGAGATCCTCTCAAACTCCATCATCTGGGTGATGCGCTGCGCTGGCTTTTGGCGAGTCACCGCTTTCCGGCTTGGTGCATGGCTCACAATCATCAGGGAGAGGATTTGAGTTCGGTTGCCGTGGCGGTGCTGGTCGAAAATTATCTTGAGACTGTGATCGAATCGCTTAAAAAAAGCGGGGCGATGAACGCCATTTATGCCGATGTGGCGATGTTGAAAAATGAATTGGCCAATGGATTGGTCAAAAACCAGCATAAAATTGAGGAACGGATCGAAGCGATTATTTTGGGCTATACCATTGTTTTGGAAAAAGAATTGGGGATGAGGCTCGACTGGAAAAAGATTAAAGAAGAGATGGTAGAGGAGAGAGAAAAAATAATTTCCAAACCAGAGCCCGATGTAAAATTGGACAAACCTCTCAAACAAAAACCAACGCCCTCTAAGAAAAAAACTTCGCCGACGGTTTTGCCCGAACTCCCCCCTGTGGATGAAGAGGGGCCTCCTAAAGATCGGGCTCCCGCCGGAAACCTGGAGGAAAAACCGGTGTCGGCGGTAGAGAAAAGAAAAAAACTTGAATCTCTGGCCCGTGTGACCGGAGGTATTGTTCAGCAGCTTCTTCCGGGAGAAGATATTTTTCATGCCGCCATCAAGCCGAGGCTTAAACTCGACAAGCCGAAAAAACATTACCAAATTTTCTTTCTTTTGGATGCCTCGGGGAGCATGAAGAACAGTGTATCTGCTTTGAGAAGAGATGTAAGTCAATTGATGGAGCACGCACAAAGCCAACTTGTGCCAGGTGGAATGATCAGTATCGGTGTCGGTTATTATGTCGATGAAACGTCGGTCAGAAATCCCCATCTCGATTCGATAGACACACTCAAAATGCGAGCTTCTTTAAAAATGGGTCCAGAAGGGGAAATCCGGGAGGCCCAAGCTGGATTGAGCCGGACCATAGAGCATATTCAAACAATAGGCGGCGGTTCGGAATATCATTGGGATGAGGCGATGAAAGTTTTGAAGGGAGAGCCGTGGGCTTCATCGGATGAAGACATCGAAAAAGTTATCTTTTTGTTGACTGATGAAGAGGGAGATATTGGAGATAAAAAATATGTTCTCGATGATGTCCTCTTTCAGGCAAGACAGAAAAAGGTTCGCTTTGAGGTGATTGAGATGGTGGAGGATCCCTCCACAGTCACTTTTCACGGGAAAGCACTTGAAAAATTTCCAGAATTAAGAGGCAAAACATTTCCGGTTAAAATGACGATTGCAAAGGCGATCAAGGTTCTCTCTTATGGGTTGGGAAACACCTTGCTCTATGGGTATGAGGAAAAAACAGATGCCATCAGACGTTTGGTTAAGACCGGCTCCCCCCGCTATCTTCCCTATCTGGCCAATGCCATGGATCCTTCAAAGGAAAAAAGCGAAGCTGTCCGAAATAACGCCGTCATCGGCATGGGACAATTAAAAACACCGCGTGCCTTTCCCTATCTTTTGCAGGCGATTACTCTGTCTAGCGAAGATGATGGATGGGTCTGGAGTAATGCCATGCAAGGATTGGCCGAGATCGGTGATGCAGAAGCTATTATTCCGATTCTTAAGTTGAAATCCAGATTTTATGAAAAAAGAGATCCCAAAAGACACGATAGTTATCAAGTCGATGATGCAAAAGAAAGCTTCTATAAAGTCATTAGAACTTTTTCAAAGAGCAATGCCATTCCAGTCTGGATGAAAATTGCACAGGACAAACAATTTCCAAAATCAGACAGGCAGTTGGCCATTGAGACGCTAAAACATTTTTCAGAACCCGATGTGCGGAAGGTGTTGGTCGATCTCGTAACGCACGATTCTGAGAGATATGTGCGCGGCCATGCGGTCATAACGCTCGGAAAAATTGGAACTCGAAATGATATATTGGCCCTGCTCCCCTATTTTCCTCAAGAAACAAACGCATGGGTGCGTGAAAGAATGGCAGATGTTTTTGGGGAGCATCGTCTGGCAGAGGCGACCCCTCTTTTGCTCAAAGAATTAAAAAAACTCGATATCCCTGATAAGGATCGTTTCAATTATACTCCTTCTGTTGCCGCCGCCGCTCTTGGAAAAATCGGCGGACCCGGTGTGGCGGATGCTCTGTTTGCCGCCATCGCTGATGCAAAGAGAATAGGGGTTCAGAAAAAGGATACCTATGGGCGCGAAGATCCTGGGATGGAACAGTTAGAGTGGGCCTCTGCTGAGGCCTTGGTGCAGTTGGGTGATGCGCGCGGCATTTCTTATTTTATGAAAGAGATGCAGGAACGCCCCACCTATTCACAGCAGGCCATTTTGATTTTGGTCCGTTCCGGAAACGCCGCGGTTTTGCCGATTTTGTCAGAGTTGATGCGGCGGACACTTCAGGGCTCTGATTTTTACCAAACGCGTTTCAACCTTTGCCAAGACCTGGGCAAAACAGGACAACCTATACTGCTCCCTCTTCTCGATGAAATTGCGAAAAAAGATCCTGCCAGAGACATCCGCACCGCCGCCAAAGCCGCCGCCCAACAAATCCGTTTGGGTCAGAAATAAAATTTGATGGTTGTTTGGATTTTGCAATTTGTTATGAATCCGTCAGATGACCCACCACATTCTCTCCATCGACCAAGGCACCACCTCTTCGCGCGCGTTTCTCATCGATCACGATTTGAATGTGAAAGGGGAGGGTCAGTACGAATTTCCACAAATCTATCCGAAACCGGGATGGGTGGAGCACAATGCCGAAGATATCTGGGGGGCTACGCTCAAAGCTATTCATGATTGTCTGGCCAAATCCAAAATAGATCCCAAAAACATTTCAGCCGTCGGCATCACCAATCAGAGAGAGACCACTGTTTTGTGGAATAAAAAAACGGGACAGCCGCTCGGCAATGCCATCGTCTGGCAGGATCGGCGGACCACGGAACATTGCGCAGAATTAAAAAAACAGGGTTATGAGAAAAAAGTTCATGAAAAAACAGGTCTCGTGCTCGACCCTTATTTTTCCGCGACGAAAATCGAATGGATGCTCAAAAATAATCCGGAGGCGAAGCGTCTGGCCGAAAAAGGAGAGCTGGCTTTCGGCACCATCGATTCTTTTCTGGTTTGGCGTTTGAGTGGGGGCAAGGCGCATGTGACCGATGCGACAAATGCGAGCCGAACTCTGCTGATGAATTTAAAAACGCTTCAGTGGGACTCCGAACTTCTGGAAATTTTCAACATTCCCGAATCTATTTTGCCCAAAATTGTTTCCTGTTCCGAAATTTATCGCATCACCCAGGATGTTCCCGGGCTCCCTGACGGGATTCCGATTGCCGGAATGGCCGGAGATCAGCAGGCGGCATTGATTGGTCAGGCCTGCTTTGCCGCCGGGGAGGCCAAGTGCACCTACGGCACCGGCTCTTTTATTTTGATGAACATCGGCAAAGAACCAAAGCTCTCGAAGCACAGACTCCTCACCACGCTTGCCTACAACATCAATCGGGAGATTACCTATGCGTGGGAAGGGTCTTCGTTCATTGCCGGTGCGGCGGTGCAGTGGCTGCGCGACGGATTGAAGATAATAAAAAAATCCTCCGATGTCGAAACTCTGGCGTTACAAGTTCCAGACAGCGGCGAGATTGTTTTTGTTCCGGCGCTGGTTGGATTGGGTGCGCCGCATTGGAGACCGGAGGCCAGGGGTGTGATTAGCGGCATCACGCGCGGAACGACTGCCGCGCACATTGCGCGCGCAACACTCGAAGGGATAGCTTTTTCACAATATGATATTCTGGAGTCGATGACGAAAGATCTGGGCCGGCCTCTGGCGATTCTAAAAGTCGATGGCGGTGCCTCGGCCAATAATCTGCTGATGCAATTTCAATCGGACATTCTGCAAGTTTCCATACAGCGTCCCGTGATGAAAGAGACGACAGTGCTGGGAGCCGCATTTCTTGCGGGTATGGCGGTGGGTCTTTGGAAAAATCCGGAGGAGATTCGCAAAAGTTGGCGTGAGGAAAAACAGTTCACCCCCAAAATGTCTTCTGCAGAAGTGGATGCTCATGTTCAGCGCTGGCAGAGAGCTATTTTGAAAGCCTGAAACTTCTAGACGTAAGCCATTCTTCTGTCTCTGGAAGCCACTATTGAATCAATTTTCGCAAATCTCAAATCGGGCCTTGCTTCCAAAATCAGGGCGATCACTCGAAGGGCATCCGACTGAAATTGTCTCTGTCTGGCCAGTTTTCGGAGCATCAACACTTCCATCACACCAAATATTTTTGCGTTATTTTCCACTTGCCTGATCAAAAAAGAAACCGCAGTCGGATCGGTGGGAATGCGATGGATCGCCTTGTGAATGGGAGCCATTCCAATTTTTATTAGCCGATCTTTCATGGGCAAAGGGTGTATCCAAAGCCGGTTCGGTTGAAAGCGCAGATGTTGCATCCGGCGCACCATTTGACCGAGCTGTGCTCCCCTTTCGGAATCAAATCGGGAAGTCGACATATCTGCAGGCGCGATTTCATCCGACGTATTCACTTGTCCTGAATAGACGAAATTTCCTGTAGTTCCCGTGTCCCAAGTGTTTCCCAGAGGCGTGACAGAGATAGAAGCGAGCGCAGACGCGCAAAAAACGGCATACATATGATGGTTCTCCTTAAATTTTTTAAGACCGGCCGGAACGAATGGCGGAATTTCAAAACGTTGAAAATGACAGGCGCCATATTGATTATTTTCTTTTTCAAGTCAACAAATATTGTTAGAAGTTATGCAAATGTCACTGGAAAATTATATAAAAAAAACCGGCAAAGAATTGGGATTTGAAAAAGTCGCCATCGCAAAAGCAAAACGTTATGCGGAACATGACGCATTGCAAAATTGGCTCTCGCAAGGTTTCCATGGAACCATGCAATATATGGAGCGCGGAGCCGAAAAGAGACAGGATCCTAGAAAAGTAATGCCGGAGGCCCGGTCGGTGATTACCTGTGCTCTCAATTATAATACCGACCATCCTTATTCCACCGAGTGTCACGATTCTGGCAAAGGCTGGATCGCCCGTTATGCGTGGGGAGACGATTATCATCCGATTATGGAGTCCAAGTTATCCAATCTTTCCGCACACATGATGCAAAACGTATCCCCGCCGGAGGGCGGGCAAGTCTCTTCTTCCTGCAAGTTTTATGTCGATACCGGTCCTGTGATGGAGCGTGTTTTTGCCAAAAATTCAGGGATCGGCTGGATGGGAAAAAACACCTGCATCATCGATCCCAAGCTGGGGTCCTGGCTTTTCTTGGGAGTCATTTTAACAGACTTGGAACTTCAACCCGATTCTCTCATTTCCGATCATTGTGGCAAATGCACGGCCTGTATCGACGCCTGTCCCACTCAAGCGATCACGGAATCCTACAAAGTCGATGCAAGACGATGCATCTCTTATCTGACCATTGAGCATAAAGGGGAAATTGAGCCGGAGTTGGCCTCAAAAATGGGAAATCACATTTTGGGGTGTGACATCTGCCAGGATGTTTGTCCCTGGAATCGCAAGGCACCGAAGACCGGGCTGCCCGCATTTCAACCTCGGCATGGATTTTTTAATCCCGATCTCGAGTCGTTTGAAAAAAAAGTGCGAGAAAGCTATCCTGGTGATTTTAAAAATTCGCCGCTCAAACGTCCCAAGCCGGCGGGATTGTTGCGTAATATCCAGATCGCTTTGACCAACCAGAAAAATAAAAAATAAAACCGGCAACCCCCTTGACGATAGTCCGTTTAACCGTTATTTTAGGGGTTCCAAGAAACAACTTTGAAACAACTTTTTATGGATACCTCCGAGAGAAAAAAAATGTCGGTGCAATACTTTCGTCAGGCCTACGAGGCCCAATCCCATGGGGATATGGGGGGAGCGATTGAGTTGTATCAAAAATCGGTCGACACCTTTCCCACGCCGGAAGCCCTCACTTTTTTGGGCTGGGCGCTCTCTTCTATGGGCAAATTCAATGAATCTATTGAATTTTGCAAGAAAGCCATCGAGTTGGACCCCGAATTTGGCAATCCTTACAATGATATAGGCGCGTATTTGATCGAATTGGGCAAGGTCGATGAAGCTATTCCCTATTTGGAGAAGGCAACGCAGGTGGGCCGCTATGAAACCCCTTGGTTTTCCCATTACAATCTGGGGCGCATCTGGGAGAAAAAGGGAATGATTATCAAGGCCAGACAATCCTATCAAAGAGCTTTGGAGGAAAACCCGGAATATGTCACCGCCACAGAATGTTTGGATCGCTTGAAGTTTTCACTCAACTAATAATAGTCTTCCATTCAGAGGAGAAAAATTTATGGAAACCACAGAATTGGTCAGTATCAGCGAAAAAGCCGTCGCAAAAATCAGGGAATATGCCGAGAAAATGCCGGAGGCCAAAGGCAAGAGCTTCAGGGTTTATGTTCAAGGCGGTGGATGTTCCGGTTTTTCTTATGGCTTCATGTTTGATGAATCACGTGAAGGGGATATCCATATTCAGGCCAGCGGCGTTACATGTCTGCTTGATCCTCAAAGCTTAATGCTCATCAAAGGAGCGACGGTCGATTTTCAGGAAGGGATGACCGGCGCCGGCTTTACCGTCGAAAATCCGAATGCCAAAACCAGTTGCGGTTGTGGCAGTTCGTTCAGCGTTTAAACCCGCCATTTTTTGTCTTTCCTAAAACAGATCAATCCAAAAGATGATCCGTATCATTGTTGATATAAAAAAAACATGATACCCCGCCCTGGTATTTATAACTCGGCAAACAGATACTAATCTAGGGGGAGGAAACATGAAAAAGTTATTAGCGGTTCTTGGAACCGTCATGATGGTCTGGGCAATATTGGGAATTGGCCGTGAGGCACAAGCTGTTTCCCAGTGGGCACGGAAGTATAAAGTTAATTGTCAGACATGCCACACCGCTTTTCCGCGTCTGACGTATTTCGGCGAGAAGTTTCAAAGAAACGGTTACCAGATGCCGGATACGGAAGATGGTGATGAGGTGGGGAAGGAAAAAATCGGCGACAATCTTTTTATAGACGTGGTAAATGACTTTTTTGGTGCCCGCATGTCTGTTTCTCCGGCGACTATCACGACAAACGGATTGAAAGAGCACAATGCGGAAGGGACACTTCGCACAAAACTCAGCTTTGGAACAACGGATTGGCTTCAGTTTTTCACAGCCGGTAGTGTTTTCAAGGATGCCTCCATCTTTATTGAAACAGAGATTGGCAATACCTCGATCAAGAACAACTGGTTTTATCTGACCTACAACAACATTCTAAAAGGAGAGGGTTTTGGCAATCTGCTCAATTTGCGGGTTGGCAAACTCTCTGTTTTGAACTGGTTTCCGCAAAGCGGTCGTTTGAGAATGATACCCAATATCAATATTGAGGGTTTGAATAATGTAAAATCCTCGGGTGGTGCACCCACGACTGTTACAGTTCAGGATCAGGTCAACTTTTCCAGTCCCGAAGCCGGTCTGGAACTCTTTGGTTATAAGGGACCTTTCCTTTATTCTGCGGGTGTGACCAATGGTGCTGGTATTACGGATGACAACCAATTCAAGAATGTTTTTGGAACACTTCGCATGGAAACCACGGGTGGGCCCATTGAAGGGAGCTCTGTTGCTGGTTCGGGCTATTGGGGAACGAACACCGGCTATACGGGTCTTTCCACTCGCAAGGATCGATTCTGGCGCTGGGGTGCAGCAGCCAATCTTCGCTATAAAAAATGGGATGTTATCGGAAGTTATTTCTTCCAGCACGACAACAACTGGACATTGGCTTCCACGGGTCCTCTGGTTAACAAAAGCAAGATTCTTTCAGGACAGGTCGGTTATCTGATCGACCCGCTCTGGTTTGCCGCCTTGCAGTATGACTATGTGACCGATTCGTTTAAAAACAGCACGACTGTTAATTCAAACTACTATAACAAAGTTTCTCCATCCATCTGGTATATGCCACGCGAGAATATGCGCATCGGTTTTGTGAATCGTTGGGAGTTGAGAGGAAGACCCGGTGGACGTCAGCAGGAGTTTCTGTTTAACGTCCGGTTCATGTTATAAGGGTGTTTGAATGAGAAGGTTTGAAAATCCCCACAGAGGCGTTCTCTGTGGGGATTTTATTTTTTTAGAGATCTCTTTTCTGAAAACGCGTCAATCCGAAAGCGTTAAACCATAAAAGAAATTTCAAAAGCACTGACCCGTATCAGCTTGTCGGATGATTGCCTTTGTGATACTTCCCCCCTCGAAATCAATCGTAAGGAGAAATTTATGGGGGAGATGAAAAGGTGTTTCGTTCTTGTTTGCTTGTCTGTTTTCGTTTTTTCGACACAGGGTGCCGCCGCTTCCAATAAAACCAAATCCAAAAAAGTAGCTGTTTCTTCTTCTCCCTCTGGCCCTGTTATGGTGGGGGATTCCGTCTGTCAAGCCTGCCATCAAGATCAGTTTGTGAAATTCGGAAAAACCTTGATGGGCAAATATCTTTCCCAGAAGACAAAATCGGGAAATGAATCGTTTTCTTGTGAAACCTGTCACGGCCCCGGCAACCTCCATGCAGAAGCGGGGGGTGGTAGGGGGGTTGGCGGTCTCATTACGTTTGGCAAGGGGTCCACAACACCGGTTGAAAAACAGAATGCGGTTTGCCTTCAGTGCCATGAACAGGGAGATCGCCTGCTTTGGAAGGGGAGTTCACATCAGGCCAGGGATGTAGCCTGTACCAGCTGTCACACTGTCATGGAAAAAATATCGCCGCACGCACAGCTCGCCAAAACCAGCGAGATAGAAACCTGTGGCCAATGTCATGAACAGAAACGGGCACAGCAGATGCGGTTTTCGCACATGCCTGTGCGCGAGGGTAAGATGACCTGCACCAGTTGCCACAACCCTCATGGCACTCTGACTGAAAAATTGCTGAAGAGCACCTCTGCCAATGAAAACTGCTACAGTTGCCATACGGAAAAACGGGGCCCCTTTCTCTGGGAACATCCGCCTGTGATGGAAAATTGCATCAACTGCCACGATCCGCACGGCAGTAATCATGAAAAAATGCTCAAGTTGCCCAAACCACGATTGTGTCAACAGTGCCACGATGAGTCAAGGCACCCGACCAACCCACAAAGCTTGGGCGCAACAAGAACTTTGTTCGGTCGTTCGTGCAGTAACTGCCATTTTAATATTCATGGCAGTAATCATCCATCGGGTTCTGCTTTCACCCGGTAGGAGGGGAATATGCGATTTTATAAAAAATATTTTTCAGTTCTGTTCTGTCTCGTGGGGATATTATTTTCTATGAGGGCTACAGCCGGACCAGAAGTGTTTAAAATGAAATCAAGCGGCGAGATCAATGCCGGCGGGAGATTTTACCTTCCCGGCCAGCTTCCCAGAACCCAGAGAGCGGAGTATGAAGAGTATCGCGATCTGCCCCAGCAGTTTTATCTGGAAAATCTCAATTTGAATCTGGAGAGTAAAGATCAACAAAAATATCTCGATATCACAGCTACCGAGGCGGGCGCGCAGGATCAGAATTATTCTTTAACTGCTTCGGAATTGGGCCTTTACCGTTTTGAATTCGAATGGGATCAGACGCCGCACATCTTCTCCACCGATGGTCGGATGCTCGGCACGACAACAAGTCCCGGCGTCTACACTCTTCCGACGCCGCGCCCCACCGGCAATGATTATAATAACGCACCCATTATTGACAAAATTGCCGTCCGCTGGGACACCGCCCGCTTTCTCTTCTCCTACGACCTTGGGAAGTATTGGGATGTCAAAGGGGAATATAAATGGATTGATAAAAGCGGCGATAGACCGATGGGGATGGCTTTTGGGAGTCCCGGGATTAATTTTCGTGAAATTTTGGAACCGGTGGATCAGAATGTCCACAATGTCCGCTTCACGGCCGGCATGAAAAAGGAAAAATACCAGCTTCAATTCAGCTATGATTTCTCCCTGTTTCAAAACGCCCTGAATCGCGTCATTTCGGATAACCCTCTTGCGGCTACCAATGGTGCTTTTGTCCCTTCTGCCACCGGAGGCAACAGTATAGAGGCCAGCGGACAGACCTCTCTGCCGCCTGGCAACATGGCCAACACTTGGAATTTCGCAGGCGGCGTGAATTTGCCGATGAACACCCGTATTAACAGTTCCTTTTCCTACAGTCTGCGCCAGCAGAACGATTCTTTTTTGCCGCACACAAACAACCCCAATATTCCTTCAGGCAATCTGGCTCTCCCAAAATCGGGCTTGGATGGACAAGCGATGACACTACTTTACAATTTTAGCGTGACCAACCGCCCTGCCGATAGCGTAAAGCTGACAACAAAGTATCGATATTTTCATTTGAGCGATAGCAGCAACATTTTGACTTTTCCATCGCATGTTGTGAATGATCGGACATTGGTGAATAGCAGTCTCACCGCAGAACGATTCCCTTTTGATAAACACAACGCAAGTATGGATGCGCACTTTCAGATTTTAGATCCACTGGAAGTTACCGTGGGGATGGGATGGGAACGTTGGGACCGTAGCCCCCAACGTGAAGCCCAGACAACCGACGAATATGCACCTCATATTTCGATGGATATAACACCGTCCGACTGGACCCTGATGCGCGTCACCTATACTCCTTCAATCAAAACTGTTGCCTATTACAATGTGGAGCTGATTCCGGCTCAAGAAAAACTGATGCGTAAATTTGACGAAGCCAGTCGCGATCGGCAGAAGGTCGATTTTTTTACCCAGTTCACGCCACTGGATATTTTTCAGATAAGTTTCAACGGAGGCATCATCAACGATTATTATCGAAACTCGGTTTATGGATTGCAGAACAGTCAAACTTGGTCGGTCGGAACCGATTTAAGCTGGAAACCGTTTGAACCTCTAACTATTTTTGGAGGTTATGTTCGTGAACAATATTCCGCCAGACAGGCTTCTCAGTATCGTGAACCGACTATTTTGGAGAATACGCGCTATGCTTGGGTAGCCAACACAAACGACATTATTGATACCGTTCGGGTCGGAGTCGATGTGGAGATTATTCCCAACAAACTGACTTGGAGCGGCAATTGGGATCTTTCACGCGAATGGAACAGAATGTATGCGAATAATCCGCAAACTCCCACAGGAGGAACGGCGGCGCAGAACGCTTCCGCTACGGCGTCTGATTTTCCGGCGATCACCAGCACCCTCAACCGTCTGGAATCTGATTTGCGCTACAATATTAACAAATCATGGAATGCCAAAGT
Organism: Deltaproteobacteria bacterium; assembly: GCA_030648035.1. Classification (GTDB taxonomy): domain Bacteria; phylum UBA10199; class UBA10199; order SPLOWO2-01-44-7; family SPLOWO2-01-44-7; genus JAUSII01. The sequence continues at coordinate 22,482 of JAUSII010000035.1, forward strand.
GGCCTATGTATTTGACGATTTTCATATCAACGATTTTAGAACCAACGGCCTTTTGCCCGCCACGCAAGGCGATATTTTCTTGGGCAACGAGTTGCTCAACTACGCCGCCCATATGGTCGTGATGACTGTCGGGTATCGGTTTGATTAAAGATCTCTTTTCTGAAAGCGTTTTAATCCGAAAAAAGTTGGGATAAAAATCCAGAGTCCCAAGGCTGTAAGGCCCAAAGCCATTCCGAAAAAATTGCCGAGATATTTTTGGAAGAGGGCCCCCGAATACCCCATCATGGCGGAGAGGTCTATTTTAAGAAGCAGAATCACCCGTGAAAGATCGATTGGATTTAAAAAAGTCATCAACAACATGGGGCCTTCCAAGGGGTAGTCGCCGAAAAGCAGAACAACGCCAAAAACAAGGGCATCATAGAGAATAAAGAAAAAAAACCAGAGCAATAGCATCCAGCCGAAGACCAATTCTTTTTTACGAACGACATTGACCACCCAAAAAGCGATGCTCAAGAAAACAAAGGTCAAAAGAACACCCAGCAACAATAGCAGTGTGTAGCTTCCAAAGCCGGTTTGTGAAAGGTTCATTTGTAATAAGGATCCGAGCCCCATTCCCAGCAGAAAACTCAAACTCAATCCGACCCCAAGGCCGATCCATTTTCCCAAAAAGATATCTCTTCTGGAAATGGGGAGTGAGACCAGCATTTCATGGAAGGGCAGTGATTCAGCAAAAGAAAGACTTCCGAAGACAAGCGAAAAAAGAGGAACCAAAAGCAAAACAAGATTCAGGAGAGAGGCACTGGCTTGCAGGGGATCCGAAGCACCAATGTAGGTGATGATGCCGCTGAAAAGAAGAAAAGAGAGGGCATAGATCAGAAGCCATTTGTTGCGGATGTTTTCATAAAATTCAAATAATGCGATGGTCGCCAAGGGGGTATTAAATATTTTTTTCATGATTTTTGGTCGTATTCCAAAATTGGTTGAGTGCTTCTTCCAGTGATGTTGTGTTTTTCTGTTTTTTCAACGCGGCAGGGGAAATGATAGTATAGACTTTTCCCTCCACCAGCAGGGCCATCTCATCAGCCATGGCGTCGACCTCAGCCATGACATGCGAGGTGAACAAAATAGTATTTCCAACCTTCTTTTTTTCACAGATCAGTTGTTTGAGGTAATAAGCCACCTGGGGATCGAGGCCAGAAGTCGGTTCATCGAGAATGAAGAGGGAACTGTCGAACATGAAACATTGCAGGATGTTGATCTTCTGGGCCATGCCGCCGGAGAGTTCGCCAAAGACCTGATTCCAAAAAAGATTGATTTCCAGATCTTGAATGAGCTGGTTTTTGTACAGCCCTTCTTTGTGCCGCAGTTTTTCAAAAAGGGTGATCAACTCTTTAACTTTGATGTGAGGAGGAAATTTCAGAAGTTGAGGCATATATCCCACCTCGGCTTTGAATCGGTTTGTGCCGACGATCGATTCACCGTTCCAAATGATTTCGGCATTTTTGGATGGCCTGACAATTTCCAATATCGATTTTAAAATAGTCGTCTTTCCAGAGCCGTTTGGCCCTAAAAGGGCAAAAATATTTCCGCCGGAAATCGTCAGATCGATCTGGTCCAGAATTTTATGGCCGTTATAACTTTTGCTTAAGTTTTTAATTGTAATCATTTTATCGCCAGAATGGGTTTCATACTTGGAGTTTTGTCTTCCAATGTTTCAGGAGTTAACACAGGAAATACACGTTCCGCTACATTCAAAAATTCAATAATGGGGGAAGCCAGCAGGGCCACCAGCTCCGGGTAATGATTGATCCAGACGCTGAAAGCTCCCATGGGTCGAAAAGGGATGTCGCCTTGCCCGTCGCGATTCAAATCATAGCCCTTGTAGTCGCTCCAATAATTAAATTCAAAGATGTTTAATGGACTTTTAGCGTTGGTGGAAACATCAAAGTAGTTCGATACGAAATTATTTTTGGTAAAACGATTGGTTTCGGAGTTTCCCAAAATATTGATGGCCCACCCGTTGGCGACAAAATCATTTCCACTGAAGGTGATGCGGCTGATTTCATCGGCAAAAAGGCCAACGGTGTTTCCGTAGAATGTATTGTCCTTCACGATGCTGTCGCTAATGTCTTTTAACAAAAGACCATAGGAAGTTCTCCCCCAGCTTTTTTCAAAACGGTTGCCGATCATCTCCACTCCGCGGGAATACATGACGGCAACGCCGGTCTGATTTTTGCTGAAGGTGTTGTTTAAATAGCGGTTGCGATGGGAATACATGAAGTGGAGCCCATAGCGGATGTTAAGGCGGCTTATGTTGGATTCAATCAGGGAATCTCCACTGAATTCTATATAAATGCCATCCCGGTGGTTTTCAAAAAGATTGTTCCTGATGGTGATATTTTTTGAAGACCATAGATGAACGCCGTTACCGCCGGAAACCTCACTTAAGGCATTGCCGTGGGCTTTGTTCCCCTCAACCCGGCAGGTATCCACCTTTGCCAGATAGATGGAATAGGTGTTGTTTTCAAACCGGTTATTTTGAAGGGTGCAATTTTTGGCTTCTTCCGCACGAATGCCGGCGAATTCAGCAATATAACTTGCGCCACTGTTTTGAATGACAAAGCCTTCTATCGTTACAGTGTCAGCGCGTATCCAGAAAACATTTCCTTCCTTGAGGCCATCGACAATGGGGATGCCGATGCCAACCAGATGCAGGGGTTTGCGAATGACCACGGTCCCCTCCCGATATTCGCCTGTATGCACCCGAAGAGTATCGCCCTCTTTGGCCTGTTCAACAGCCTGACGGATAGAGCGAATGGGACAGGCAGGACAAACCTCCAATATCGCAGCACTGCCGGGTAGGGTTAAAAATAAAAACCCGAAGAGCGTCATGAAAGACAAAAATAGTTTCATGGATTGTTTGGATGTATCCATTCGCCGCCCGATCCCTTTTGGGCTTGCGTAAAATCTTCCATGCTGGAGTAGGCGGAAAGATATCCACCCATGGGAGAGGGGATGTTTTTACTTTTGAGAATAAACGCCTTTTCCAACCGGATCCATTTTTCGGGATGCAAAAAATCAGTCACCCAGCGGCTCTGAATCTCTTTCGAATGCTGAACAGCCCATTCAAACAGACATTCGATGGAATCAAAGAAATGGGGTTTTCCCTTGAGAGAAAGAATCTGTGTTTTGAAACGCATCTCTACAATCCCCATCTTGCAATGTTCACAGAGGTGTTCGTTTGCCCGGATGTCGACCGGTTGTGAGCGGCCGCAGGCGGTAAACAGAAAGACCATCAAGAACAAGAGGATCGATTTTTTTAAAATGAGTTTCACGCCCTCTTTTTAAATCTTTCTGAATAAAGAATGTAGGATAAAATTATCCCGATGAGTAGAAGCGAAATTCCTCCGATATGGGGCCAACTGCAAGATTCGATATTGAGGATCTGTTTGCATCCGAGGATGGGCGGCTGGTAGGCCATTCCTGGAATCGAGATGGGGGCTTCCGGGTTGAGATTGTGACCGTAGTTGTATTCCCATCTCCAAAAATCATAAAAACCGGCGGTGCCGACCAGGGCCAGATTAATCAATCCTGCCCAGACCAGAAAACGGCGCGGCCACAAAAAAGTCACGAGAGCCCCTGCAATCATATAACCCAGGAGATAGGGCATGAACTGCAGTTCGGGTATCGATTCCTCCACAATCGGGGCCATGCCGATGTAGTGGTTCAGAATGTTGATGTTCTTGAGATCGAATTGCGCATGTCCGGTAATTTTGTTGACCCAGATATGCATTCCCATCCCCTCCGGATATTGCGGAGCGACGAGGCGAATAGACCAGAGCGGAGTAAAACAGGCCGCGATCAGTAATAGACCGACCAAAAGGACAAGAAACCGGTTTGGGGTCGAAAGTTTTTTCACTATGGAGTCACGCGCAAATATTGTTGCATCTCCTGATGCAAGGCCGAACAAAAATCGGTGCAATAAAAGGGGAAAATGCCCACTTTTTTTGCATCAAACCGGAGTGTCTTGGTTTGTCCCGGCATGAGAAGAATATTGGGTGTGTTGGCCCCCTGAACGGCAAAACCGTGATCGATATCGTAATCCTGTTCGAGATTGGTGATGTGAAAAAAGACAGTGTCGCCTACTTTTGCTTCCACCACATCGGGTTTGAAGTGCGAACGGATGGAGGTCATGTAGACATCGACCACATTTCCGTTACGAACCACTTTGGCATCATCCTCTTTTTTGGTGGCGAAAACATTTTGATTCTCTTCCAGAGAATAAATTTTCTGTGCCTTCTCAGCCAGCAAGCTGGCTGGAACGCCTTGTGCATAGTGCGGTTCTCCAACCATCGGAAAATCGAGAAGCATCTTCATTTTGGAGCCGCTGATGTCGTACAATTGGGCGCTTTGGCTGACTGCGGGACCGACAGGAAGATAGCGATCCTTCGTGATTTTATTCAGAGAGAGCATGTATTTCGGAAAGGGTTTGGCTGAATCACCGCCGGCAATACTCAAATGGCCAATGCTGTAATAGGCTGGAACGCGATCAACCACTTCCCAGCTTCCCAGTTTCCATTTGATGATTTCTGAGCTGATGAAACACGAGGTGTAGGCATAACCTTTGCCGTCAAATTCGGTATGCAATGGTCCCAGGCACGGTTTTTGGACTTCACCGGCTAGAGTCGATTCATATTTTAATACCGGTATTCCGTCGATTTCTTTGATGACATTGGTTTTATCCTCAATGGCTTTAAGCATTTTTTTAAAAGAGTGGACTGGAATAACAGTGGCCAGCTTGCCGCCGCCCACGATGTATTCGCCAGTCGGGTCGACATCGGAGCCGTGCGGGCTTTTGGGTGTGGGTAAATAATAGAGAACGCCGGAACAATCTTTGGGATCCAGCATTTTTACACCGCTTCTTTTTTCGGAGACGGTCGCATTATTTTCCGGATTGAAGTTGTTGTAGTAGGTGCCAGAAAAATCTTTGGCCTTGCCCTGGTCGATGCACTGCTTGGCCCGCACCCAGTTGAAGGCGGCAATGTAATCTTTGTCGTTCTTGGAGGCTTCAATCTCGAGCATTTTATAAGCCTGTTCGGTATTGTAGGTGCTGAAAAAACACCAGTCGTGCGACGGCCCTTTGCCGCAATGGGCGATGTCGTAATCAAAGCCAGGAACTATAATCTGTCCGTCAATGGACAAACGACCTGTTTGGGGATCGACTTTAACCAATGTGATCGTTCCCTTGAAGGCCCCTTTTTCGGCATCCGCAACGGGAATGTCTCTTTGTGGAATGGGGACAGAAAAACGGGTGGTCGCCATCAGATATTCGGTATTTTCAGTCAAAAAGGGAGAGGCATGATTGCCGGCGCTGTTGGGGATCTCGATAATTTCAGCCGTCTCGAATGTTTTGAGATCGAGGCGCGCAATGCGCGGCGTGTTATTGCCGTTTATGAAAAGCCATCGACCATCTTGTACCCCTTTGGTGAGAGAGACTTCCGGGTGGTGGGCATCGTCCCACGGGACAAAACCGTGGGAGGTCATCAGCATGTTTTTGGATTCTTCATCATACCCATAGCCGCTTTCCGGAAACTGTGAAAACACGGGGATGATTTTAAGCAACCGGGCCGAGGGGATTCCATAAACAGAAACTTGTCCGCTGTAGCCGCCTGACATAAACCAGTAGAATTCGTCTTTTTCGCCGGGTGCCACATAAACTCTTTGTGCGGCATCGCCCGCCAGAACATTTACAGCCTTGTTTCCCTTGCCGCAGGCAAGGCCTGTGGCTAAAGGCAAAATCAACAAAAAACCAAAAATGTTTTTCATGGGCTCTCCTTAAATTTATTTTGCGCCGTCGTTCTGCCGGAAATATTCCAGAATAGAACGGGCCTCTTCTTGCGTTACATTTTGAAAGGTCATTTGCGTAAAATGAGTGGCCAACAGCTCTCTGGCGACAGGGTCTTTCTCTGTCATCTCCTGCGGGTTCAGGATCATGTTCATGATCCACTCCGGGGTGCGTCTTTGTGTGACTCCTTTGATGGCGGGCCCCACGTATTTTTCACTCAATTTATGGCAGGCACTGCATTTGTTTTGAAATAGTTGCTGGCCTTTGGCCGCCAATGTCACATCCATTGGTCCGACGGTCATACTTTGAACCGGGCCGACCCCTTTGTTGCTCGCCGCTTCAGGCGCCGCCTCTTTTTTGCCACTGCAAGCGGTAAAGTTTAAAGCAACAAGAGCTAAAACTAAAATAGAAAAAGAACGAGTGGGTTTAAGCATGGTGTTTCTCCTTTTGTGGTCTGCGAATAAGATGAATTTTAACAAGGAGCAACATGATCTACATCATATTGAAGAGCTTGGAAATGATATTTAAACAGGGAAAGCTTCTGGAGAAATATATGACTACCGCCAATCGTCAGAGTGATCCATATCAGTGGTTTTTTCCCTTGGGAATTTTTTTTGGTTTGGCAGGGGTCGTGTTGTGGGTGCTATTTGGATTCAAGGTTTTGCCGATGTATCCAACACTTCCCCATGCCGAAATCATGACAGGCGGTTTTTTGACGGCGATCGTTACCGGTTTTTTAATGACAGCCGTTCCCCGTTTTACCGGAACGCGTTCGGCCGGTCCGATCGAAAAATGGACTCTTTTGGTCGTATTTTTGCTGATGTTTGTTACGGCTTTTCGTCCGGATCGTATCTGGTTTCATCTCGGAGGTTTTCTGGCTTTTTGTCTTTTGATCCGTTTCGGAATTTCCAGACTTCGTGTTTCGGTTTTTAAGCCAGGCCCCCCTTTCGTGCTGGTCGCTTTTGGTATTTTTTCAGGCGTTTGTTCCTTTGGCCTTTTGTTAGCCAAGGATTTTTATCCCCTGCCTTCGACTTTTGTTTATTTAGCCAGAATGCTTTTGTATTATGGCCTCTTTTTCTTTCCAGCGTTGGGTGTGGGAACACAGCTCATCCCATCCATTCTAGGGGTGGCGGTTCCCGTTGCAAAACCGATCGGAGCGACGCCGTTTCATCAACCTATCGGTCGCATGAAGGTCTATTTTTTATTTTTAGTTTATGGCGCGGGGTTATTTTTCTCCTTTGTTCTGGAGGCGCTCGGATTTTTTTTCACCGCACGTTTATTAAGGGCCGTTCTTGTCAGTGCCATTTTATTCATTCATTGGCATTTGCATCGCAGACCGAAGCCGATTGTGTTGTTAACGGCTGCTCTTTGGCTGAGTGGGTGGATGATGTTTGTTGGAGTCTGGGTGGTGGCTTTGTGGCGCGGATTTGCTGTGCATGGAGCGCACATTCTTTTTATTGGCAGTCTCTCTGTTATGATTTTTTCAGTGATGACCCGCGTTGTTATTTCCCATGGGGGACATAACCCTCAAGTGGAACGAAATTCCAAAGCATTACTGGCGATGCTGATTTTTTTTATGGTTGCCCTTGTGACCCGTGTGAGTGCGCCGCTGGTTCCAAACTATTATTTTCATTTGGCTTATGCCGCCTTTTTTTGGATTGCGGGAGTGGTTTGCTGGATGATAATATTTTTTCCGAAAATAATCCGAAAATAATATGATTTGCATCAGTCGGTTTGCTCCTTTATAAGGCGGCATGGTTAAAGCACCCCCCGTTCATTGTCAGACCTGTCAGAGTCGCGGAGAGGGTATTTTCTGCGATTTAAGCGCGGAACATCTCAAAGAGCTTGATGCGGCAAAGACGACAAACCATTACAAGCCGCATCAGGTTATTTTTCATGAGGGGAATCAACCTCAGGGGCTGCATTGTGTTTCCTCCGGAAAGATAAAAATCTACAAGATGGATGCACAGGGGCACCAACAGATTGTCCGTCTGGCGGGGCCGGGTGACGTGATGGGGTATCGTTGCCTGCTCACGAATGAAGGTTATTCCGCTACGGCGGAAACATTGGAAGAGGCGACAATCTGCTTTATAAATAAAGAGACTTTTTTGCATATCATCGAAACACATCCTGTAACCGCTTTTCATATCCTTTCCTCTCTGGCCAAAGATCTGGGGCGCGCTGAAAATCAGACCATGAACATGGTTCATAAAAATATCAGGGAGAGGTTGGCGGAGTTATTTCTCGTTTTCCACAAAAAATATGGAAAAAAGACAAGTCAGGGGATTGAATTGGACATCCTTCTTTCTCGCGAAGAGATGGCAGAGCTCATCGGCACCACTCAGGAATCGGTTATTCGTCTGATCAGCGAATTTAAACAGGACGGCCTGATTGCGGTGGATGGCCGGCATATCACCCTTTTGAATATCAAAAAAATAATGGACCTCGCCAACCTTCCCGATTAAGGCCGCAATTCGTAAATCATCCACTCTGAAAAACTTGTCGGTCCGGCATGCTTGGGCTGGTCTCCATCCCAGAGTTCAAACGAAACGTAGCCCACATCTGTAAGGGGGGCTTTGTTGTCATTCGAAGGAGCGCGGGATCGTTTCAAAATAACGTGCCATTCCCCCTGGTCATAAACGCCATTGGCCAAAACACCGTTGTCTTTCCATTGCCAGAGGTCGATCTTTTGGGAAGAGCTTCCAATTCCCAAATAGGGGAGATCTGCGGGGTTCGAAATTTTGTCCATCGGAAGTTGAATGGCCACCCCGTCATTTTGATTGGAATCTCTGTCGGCTTTGTCGTCTGCCCATCGGAGATAAAAAGCGACCTCTTCCTCTGTATGAAGCGCCTGCACTGTTATCCACTCTGTATTGCCCGGCTCATGCCAAAGCGGCTTTAAAAAGACGGGAATTTTGGGAGACTTGGCCCAGGCTTCTTCCTTATAGTTCATGGGAATTTTGCCGTTTATCTTGTTGATGATGAGCAGGTTTCTTTTCGGATTGGAAGGATCGTAGTCCTTGGGAAACGGTTTTTGTATCGACTGGATGTAGTGGACCAGCGACCACAACTCTTTTTTGGTGAAAGTCTGTTCATAGCTGGGCATCGGCGTTCCGGGAACGCCAATCATCAGTGTGCGATAGATATCTCTGGGAAGATTGCCCCATTTGAGTGGTCCTTCTGTCAGATCGCGTGGTGCAATGCGGTCGCCCCAGACATCTTTTAAAACAATGGCTCCGGGACCATCCCCTTTTCCTCCCGGACCATGGCAGGCAATACAGCCCCTCTTCTCATACAATTGTCTTCCTTCTTGTATCGATTCGGGTGTTGTCTTGGTCTCTTCTGGAATATCGATCGGTGCCCCCTGTTTTTCGCTCGAGAGCTTGGGGGAAAGGGTTTTGAAATAGGTCAAAATGGAATACCAATCGTTTGTTTTGAGCACATCCCAGCCCGGCATGGAGGAGCCGGGGATTCCCATTTTCATGGTTTGCAAAAGATCGAGGTCAGTGGGTATCAGTCCGCGATGGGTCCGGTATTTGAAAATGCCGATGGTGAAATCTCTCGGCTTCGGCCAGAGCAAACTGGCGGCGGGTCCTTTTCCATCCCCCTGATTGCCGTGGCAGGAGGCGCAGTGGACTGTATACAGTGCTTTGCCGCGTTGCATGGAAACTTCGCTGCTGGAATCGCGGCACGATTTTTGGCAAGAGGTTGTGAGTAGAAGCAGAGCGACCAGCAAAAGATTTTTTTTCATCCATCCCCCGTTTATTTTTATTTCAGCTCATGAGGCTTGTGGCAACTGATGCACTCCGTATCTTTTGGAATAGGCGGGTGCAATTTTTCTGTCTGAATTCTGTCGTGGCAGGTTTTACAAGAAGCCGTTGTTGGTTTCAAGTCTTCTCCCTTCGCCAGAAAGTTGTGGCATTGCAGACAGTGGATAAAAGACATTTTGCTGTTCCCTTCCATTTTATCTGGATGACATCCGGCGCAACTGTCGACCGGGCGAACGAACTCGTGAAGCCCTTTCATGTGACATTCCAGGCAATCGATGCCAGCTTTTTCAAAATGGACTTTGTGTCCGGCGGTGTTTCCGACCAGTTTCCACTGTGTGTCCTGGCTCAGGTGGCATTGTGCGCAGACTTTTTGATCGAGATTGGGATGGTGCACGACAGACTTTGGTTGTTCGGTGATATACATCCAGACTTGGTGAAGACTCTGCCATTTGGTCTGTTTGTGGCATTCATGACAGCTCACCATGTGATGGGGGCTCTCCTGCCATTTTTTGAAGGGTTCATCCATGGTATGACACGATTGGCAAAAACGGGGATCATGTTCCATGTAATCGTAGCCTTTATAGGCACCCACGGCGAAGAGGGCTACAAGGACAATAACCGCGATCAATATTATTTTAAGTTTTTTGGAAATCTTTCTGATTTCAGTTCGCATCATAAATATTTTGGACTTCTTGAACAGCGTTTCGCATCGTATCATTAATCGAGATGCCAGAAAAGTAATTTCCGGTTAGATAGAGTCCTTTTGATAATTGCAGTTGTTCTTGAATCCCTCTCAACTTATTTTTATGTCCCAGAGTATATTGAGGAATGGCATTGGAAATTTTGGTGACGACGGAATCGGTCACCTTTAAGGCGCGACCCAGGAGAGGGTGGAGCTCCTCCACCACTTTTTGTAAAATGGCCTCTTCTGAAAGCATCATGGCTGAAGGATTTTTGGCGCCTCCTACAAAACAGGTTAATAACACAGATTGATCATCGGGACAGCGGCTGTCAAAGATAGTAGAGGACCAGAGGCAGCCCAACAAAAGATTGCTTTCTTTGGTTCCGGTGAGAAAGCCAAAACCGTTGAGGGGGCGTTTTAGTGTCGAGCGGTCGACCACGAGATGTACGACACTGACCGAAACGTAAGGAATGCTTTTTAAAACAATCGATAAGTTGGGATCCACTGTTTCCAAAAGGGAGGCTGCGGCATAGGCGGGTAATGCCAGCAGTATGGAAGAGGCCTCTTCTTCATGGGTTTTATCGGCCTGCTTCCATTTCACCCGCCAAGTCGATTTTTCTTTTATCAGCCGGATATCCTGGCAATCGAGAAGGCATTGTTCCCGAACCTCTTCGTAGAGACCGTTGACCAATGTTTGTAAACCGTCATGGAAAGAAGAGAGGGTCTGTCCCTTGGAAAAAAGACGGGCCTTTGAGAGGGCTTTGAAAAGGCTTCCATATTCTTGTTCCCATTTTGCAATATTCGGCGCAATGGCCGGCATGCTCAAGTTTGCCGCATTTCCGGCGTAGATGCCGTGGATCATGGGACCCACCAGATGGAGAGCTTCTTTACCGAGGCGTCTTGTTACAAATTGGGCAACGCTCTCTTCTTCGGAAGAGTTTGCGGGAATAAGGGGCTCCATGAGCAGTCTCATTTTTCCCATGGGGCTAAGCAGGGATGTTTTAAAAAAATCAAAACCACTTTTGGGAACGCGTCTCAATTTGCGTTTGTGGAGGATGTAGCGGTTTTTGGCCGCCGGCTTTGAAGGGGTTTTTTGTTTTTGAATGTCCAATTCCCGGATGTGGTCCGCCAGCGTTTCCTGATTTTCCAAAAAACTGTTGGGCCCCATTTCCAACAGAAATCCATGATGTCGAAGGCTTTGAATGCGGCCCCCCCAACGGGAAGATTTTTCGAGCAAAAGAAAGGGTTTTCCCGCCTTTTTGAGTTGATAAGAAGCGGTCAGACCGGCGATGCCGGCGCCCAACACGATTGTTTTCATAATAAGAATTGGTTATACACAGAATGGTTTTTACAAAAATGATGTGTATCATGATTTATATCATTGGTAATATGATGAGTCTCTCCTTATAATGAGGGCGGTCAATTTATGCCTATATCAGGTCTGTCTAAGCGGTTTTCCTTTTCATTTTTATTGTGCCTCTTTCTTTTTTTTGTTGTGGGTTGCGGTCAGTCCAAGCCCTTGGGGTCCGGCTCCGTAGCGCAGGGTGATGCCAATCAGAACATATCCCCGGGTGGTAGTATTCCTATTGCTTCCAGCATTTTTCCCCATTCAGACAATTGGGCTGAACCGGCGCAACATGGAGGTTGGGTCAATCGGGATGGAGCCGAAACCTGTCTTAAGTGCCATGTCGAAATGGGCCCTGCAGATGGAGCCCCTTCTTGCAGTTCCTGCCACGCCTTGTTCCCGCATAAAGAAAACTGGGTGAAGAAGGAAAATCACGGGGAGTTTGTAACAAAAAATGGCCAAGCCTCTTGTGCCACCCAGTGCCATGGCACTGATTTGAAAGGGGGGCTGTCAGGAATCTCCTGCAGTTTGTGTCACACGATCTTTCCCCATTCCAGAACCTGGAAAAATGCGGAAGAGCATGGACCGGTAGCGAAAGAGGGCGGTAAAAATTTGTGCAAAGGGTGTCATGGCAATGATTTCCGTCGTGAAGTGAACGGTAAAAATTGTTTTAGCTGTCATGCTCTCTATCCGCATGAAGCTGGCTGGTTTGAGTTGGGCAAACACGGTGAATATGTGGTGCAAAATGGCACAGCTGGCTGTGCCACCCAATGTCACGGCCCCAATTTACAAGGAGGACTGTCGGGGAGGGCCTGTGATAGTTGTCATGTCATGATGCCGCATGCGGCCGGTTGGGGAACGTTTGAAGGACACGCCCGGCATATTGCGACAACCCTGGATCACAACCTGGTGACCTGCCAACGCTGTCATGGAGAAGATTATAGTCGCGAGATAAATGGCAAAAATTGTTTTAGCTGTCATGCCGGATATCCTCATACCTCCAATTGGGGAGAGGGGAGTCAGCATGGGCCCATGGCTTATGGTTTGGGCAAACAGGGTTGTGCCACTTCCAATTGTCATGGAACCCGTTTTGAAGGCAATGTCCAGACCGGAGCCCCTTCTTGCACTGGATCCTGTCATGGGGTCACACCGCATGCCGATTATCCACATGAGTTGTCGCCAAAATGGATGACATTAGAAACCAGAAGAGAATCTTTGAGAGACGAAGCGTTTCATGGCGATCGATTTATTCGGGAACTTCAGCGGGGTGATGCGGCTCCGTGCAGTGCTTGCCATGGTGTCAATTATGACCGACCGGTCGGAGGCGCTCAATGTACCGTTTGCCATTCGCAAGGTGTAAGCCATAGGACTGTCGACGGTGTGGCCTGGAATTCTGGTACGGGTCATGGAAAGTTTTTTTCGAGTCAATTTAATGCAGTCAATCCCTCTTCCACTTGTCGCGCTTGCCATGGTAGCGCGATCGATTTTAATGCAACCCAAACGAGAGATGAGTTGCAAAGGCAATCCTTATGTTACACTTGTCATCTGGCGTATCCGCACATTGCCTTCCGCAACGACGGAAATAATCATGCATGGGAACCGGTGGTGGCCAATGAATGTGGTCCACGCAATGTTACCAATTGGGGACATATTTTTGCTTTGATGAACGGCCCTCTTTTTTCGGATACCCGCGCTACTTGCGGTGGAGGTGCTGGTGGCAGTTGCCATGCAGATGGTTTGAGAGCCTATCGAACCGGTAATGCAGCGGAGCCATGTGCTCTCTGCCATAACGTGGCGACTACTTTGCCGCCACCCGATTTGCCGGAGTGCGAAGTCCCTCCTTCGGATCAACAGATTGCCGGGGCACCCATGGTGATCAGAACCTGGCCTCCAAGTGGAGAGCAAAATGCGGGTGTTTCTGGAACCGTCGTTGTGTATTTCAATGAGGCGATGTTCAGTCCCAGCGTCAAGCAGGCAGGGACAGTGGTTTTGCGTAAGGTGAGTGATGATTCCATAGTCCCGACAAGTCTGACTTGTCCCGACAATAATTGGTGCAAAACGACAACGCTACGACCCCTCAATCCTCTTCAAAACAACACAAACTATGAAATTCGTGTGACCACGGTTGCCAAAGATTGGGGTGGAACGCCGATGGCCGCAGAATATCGCGGGACTTTCAAAACGGTTCCTCTCGACGTCACTCGGCCGACGGTTGTCTCCACGGTTCCGGTCTCCGGTGCTGTTGGCATATCCGCCGACCTGCCGCAAATTGATGTTTTTTTTAGTGAATCGCTACGCCCTATCGGCCATCTTGGTTTCACCATAAAAGTGGTGAGAGTGTTCGATCCCAATCCGGAGGGGGGCGTTCTTAATGTGAGAGAGGGTTTTCTGGATTGTGTGACAGCCGACTGTCGGCAAACAAGATTTTCCATACCGGCACCACGCAGAGGATACCCACACCGGTTTGTTATTGGTGAAGCCTATACCGTGACCATTTTTGCCAGCCAGATTAAAGATCTGATGGGTAATGCGATGGCGGCAGATTATCACTGGACATTTACAACGCGTTAGATGAAAAAGGAATGCAAGGGGAGGGACGCGGTTGAAAAATGGACCTGTTTTTTTGAAGGGATGTTTTTTTCTCCTTTTTTTATTTTTTTCTCCTCTAAGCCTCCATGCGGCGGATTATAGCGTTGATCTTTTGTCCATTGGTCAGGTTCGCAAAGCTCCCATCACCAACCAACAACAGATTCCTGAAAATGGTTATGTAGGTGGCACAGCCCATTTTGAAAAATGGAATTTTTCAAATCAGACCAACATGCGTTTCTTTCGGGATTTCGACAGCAAACTGGATGAATATGATCTCTACCAGACCGTTTTTCATCTGGAACCTGCAAAGGCATTGACACTTGATTTGGGAAGACAGTTCGTTAATCAGGGATTCATGGTGGAAATTTTGGATGGGATTCAGGCGACTGTCATTCCGGAGGAGCATGTTGCTGTCACTGGTTTTTCAGGTATTCCCCGGAGCATGGAATTTGGACAATTCAGAAAAAATGATCTTTTATTGACGGGCTTGTCGGTCGGTTTGAAAAATGTGGCCAGGACAAAGGCCTCCGTTCATGGCGCCTGGCGCTCCAACAATCTACATATCATGGATCTGAACAGCAATGATCAGGTGCAGGTGGGTGGAAATTTTTCACACCAGTTTGCGGTTAATATGATGCCGATGTTTTATAGTTTGGCGGAGTATGATACCACCGGAAAAGTTTTTAATACTGCCACGGTCGGGTTTGACCTCTACCCCTCCTCACGTTTTTCAATAAATGGTGAGGGAAATTATTACAACTTAAGCCGGGATCTTGACCTTCAAACCGTTCAAGCCACTTATTCCAAGGGGCCCACGTTGAATGGGCGTTTTGCTTTCACTTGGAAAGTCGTTCCGCAGTTTCTCAATCTGGTTCCCAGTTACACTTTCAACCGGATGGGAGTCACGGCAACGAATGATTTTAAAAATGCCCATCAAGTCGATGCCGCTCTTCAACTGTTGCTGGAAGACGTGGGTCTTCGTGTGGAGCCGGCGTATTATTATGCCAAAAGTTTTGGCGGAAGTTTGAAAGGGGCGAGGCTCGGTCTCCATAAAACATTCAATGACCGGTTGTATGCCGATTTGACTTTCGACTTTACAGCCTACAAAAAAATTACCAACGACAATGACAACGCCTACTCCACCATTTTTTGGACCGGTTATGAGGTGGCGAAGGGGCTGACTCTTTCCGGAGGAATGGAATACAACAAGAACAATCTGTTTGATAAAGATATCAGGGGCTCTTTCAGACTCGATTATCATCTGAATCGTGGGAGTTAAAATGAGAAAGAATTTATTGAAATCGGGATTTCTTCTGCTGATGGCGCTTTTTCTTTTGTATGCCGGAAGCGTGCAATCCAAAGCCAAAAAACAGACACATCCCTTTGATCTGTTCGATCATGAAATGCACACCGGCATTTTTGAGGGGGTCAGTTTTTCGTGCGAAAACTGCCATGCCGATCCCGAATCGTTTCAGGATCGCAAAAAGATAAACCGGTTGGGATGTCATATGTGCCATAACAATCCCAATCCACCGGTGCCGGGCACGCAGGATTGCAAAGTTTGTCATGCCAGTGGGTTTCCAAAACCGGAAAGTCATAAAACCGCATGGATTGCCAAACATCAGACCTACGCCAAACAGGATCCGCAATATTGCACCCAGTGTCATTCCAATGCGATGTTCTGTGTCGATTGTCATCAGCGTCGTGACACGATCCAGACCAAGATGCACCAGAGGAATTTTTTATTTTATCACTCGATCGAAGCGAGGGCCAACCCGCGCAAGTGTGACGAATGTCATAGTATCAACTATTGTGAGCAGTGCCATTCTGGAAAGGGGAATTCCAAAAAATGAAGGGGCTGTTTTTAATCATATTGTTTTGTTCTTTAGCCGTGGTTACTAGTTGCGGCGGGAGCGCCTTCAATGAAGGAGAAAATTTCGGCAATCTTCTCGACACCACTGGCGGTTTGACCTTAAGCCAATCCGAGCATGAAATTGGCTGGGGGCAGGCGGATTGTTTGCCTTGTCATAATCTGGAGAATATTCATCTGGTCAACCGGACGGGAACCGCCATTGATATCGTCGCCATTCACAATCAGGCCTTGAGCGGGGGCATTGCCAGCTGTGCCAGCTGTCACGGCAATAATGGGGCTCCGTAAAAATATGGGATGGGGGGAGTATGAAGAAAATAACGGTCATTGGGAGTATTTGTCTGGTTTTTCTGTTTTCTTCCGATCGGGCTTGGGGAAAAAACAGCTGTATTTCTTGCCATCAGGAGCAGACCCAGTCCAAGCGCCTCGAACATAATTATGCCGACTGGAAAAAATCGATTCATGCCTCCAAGGGGATAGGATGTGATGCCTGTCATGGTGGTCATTCCGACACCTTCAATCCGGTCAATGCTCATGAGGGGGTGTTGTCCTCCCGCGATAAAAATTCACCCATCTATTTTCAGAATATTCCCAAAACCTGCGGGCAATGTCATGTGGAGGAGCTGAAGGAATTTCAAAAAAGCGTTCACTATAAATTGCTCGAGGATTCCGGCAAAGGTCCAAATTGTCTGACTTGTCATGGGTCGATGGCAACCACCATTCTGGCCCACTCGCAACTCGATCAGACCTGTTCTCTTTGCCACGGCAAACCGATTCAGGCAGCCAAGGCGTTGAGCCTCATACAGTCGATTAAAAACTCACTGGATGTGCTGCAGAAAAAAAAGGGCCAATATGAAAATAAAGAAAAGATCACCGAATTTTGGGCGCGTTACAGGGAAATTCAAAAAAAATGGCACTCTTTTGATATTGCCGCTTTGACAAATAAGTCCAAAGAGTTGTTGAAAGAGATCAAGGAGTTTGAAAAAAAATGCAAATAGATCGGCGCGATTTTTTGAAATATTCCATTTGGGGTTTGGGCCTTCTGGCAGGGGCCTCCCTCTTTGTTCCGGGAGCCGGATATTTTTTGTCGCCGGCATGGAAGGAGATGACGGAAGACTGGATTTTGTTGGGAGATGCCGACAAAATTCCGGTGGGAGAGCCAACCAAGCTGGAGTTCGTGCAACGGCGCAAAGATGGATGGATGACGGTGGAAAAAAAACGTTCAGCGTGGATTTTAACTCAAGACGGAAAATCTTTTACCGCTTTTGATCCGCATTGCACGCATTTGGGATGCCCTTACCGATGGGATGTCTCCAAACAGGAATTTCTTTGCCCGTGCCACAATGCCGTGTTCGGTATCAATGGCAATGTCATTTCCGGTCCGCCACCCAGGCCCCTGGATCGCTACGCGACACGCATGGAAGATGGAAAGTTGTGGCTACTCCCCGTGCTGGAAAAGGAAAAAACTTAAAAAAATGCATCGTCTTTCAAAATGGGTTCAGGAACGGTTGGGGTGGAAAGATATTCGTGAGACTCTGCTCGATCGGAAAATCCCCAGTCCCGGCCGTTGGGGATGGCTCTACACACTCGGTTCGGCCACTCTCGCCGTTTTTATTTTGCAGGTTGTTACCGGCACGCTACTCGGGATGAATTATTCCCCCTCGCCGGATCATGCCTACGATTCCATCCGCTACATCATGACGCAGGTGCCCATGGGGAGTCTCATCCGGGGACTCCACAAATGGGGAGCAACCGCCATGATCGTGCTGTTGCTTCTGCACATGCTTCGCATTTATGTAATGGCCTCTTACAAGCGCCCCCGGGAAATAACCTGGATGGTCGGTATCATTCTCCTGTTGGTCGGTTTTGGTTTGGGGTTCACCGGCTATCTTCTCCCGTGGGATCAGAAAGCCTATTGGGCAACCGCTGTGGGGGCCAACATTGCCGCGCAAGCCCCTTTTTTTGGGCCCATGATTGCCAAGATTTTAAAGGGAGGCGAAGAATTGGGAGCCCTCACACTGACCCGCTTCTATGGGCTTCATGTTCTGGTTTTGCCGATCACGATGGGGCTCCTGATTGGAGCGCATCTTTTTCTGGTGATATACCACGGTATTTCGGCGCCGCCCTCTCGCAAGGTGCCTCCGCCCGACTATCAGGATCTTAAGGCAAAAGGAAAACCATTTTATCCGCACAGCATTTTCAAAGATGTGGTGATGGTGCTGATTGTCTTTGCCATCATTTTTTTTCTGGCCCTTCATTATGGCGCAGGACTTGAAGATCCGGTCAATCCAAATGATACAAGCTACAATCCAAGGCCGGAATGGTATTTTCTTTTCCTGTTTCAAATGTTGAAACTGTTTCCGGGCAAGTGGGAGCCGATTGCCGCTGTGGTTATCCCGACGCTTATTGTCGCTTTTTTGTTTTTTCTTCCGCTTCTGGATAGAAGAGAAGACAGGCATCCACTTGCAAGACCCTTTTGGATGGGCATTGGAAGTGCGGCGCTTTTTTTTGTGATTTGGCTTTCATATCAGGGGTGGAAGTCGCCTCTGCTCAATCCGCAAATTGAAAAAAATCCGATGGTTTTGCAGGGAAAAAAACTCTATGACGATCTCCGCTGTTCCTATTGCCACTCCATGAAGGGAGAAGGGGGAACTATCGGCCCCGATCTCATCCAAACCGTTTCTACCCGGTCAGATGAGTGGATCATGGAACATTTTAAAAAACCACGGGCGAAAGTGGCACAGTCGATGATGCCGGAGCTCAATCTTTTGGACGAGGAGATACAGGCTCTCATTGCCTATTTGCGGGAAGTCGGAGGCGGTGGCGCTTCGGTGACATCGGCCATGAAAATTTATGTTGAAAATTGCCAGGACTGTCATCGGTTGGGAAAAAGGGGGGAAGATGTTGGGCCCAACTTAAGTCAGATTGGAAGTTTTCGCGAGGCCAGCTGGATTCAAAATTATATTTCCAATCCGAAGCTTCTCAATCCCGATTCCGTCATGCCGGAATTTGGAACCAGTCTGTCCAAAGAAGAAATTGAAAATATGGCCCGGTTTCTAGCCGGTCAAAAAGGGATGCCCTAATCAGCCTGGTGTCTGTTTCACGACATAAATTCCATCGGCAATTTCACGATCGATCGCCACTTCTGTTTCATCCACCTTTAAAACAAAAGTAGGACGTTTCTGCAAAAGATGGAGGGATGCGCCTGGCAAGACGCCAAGACCTGAAAGTCTCTCCAATAGGGCGTGATATTTTGGTGCGATAAAAATAATGCGATAATTGTCGCCGGTCTCTTCCTGACTTAAGGGTGTTACCAAGGGGCGAACCGCATTGACAAACGATTTGCAACAATCTCCCGGCGGGATCGGTCTGCCGTGCGGGCAGGTGGGGGGATGCCCCAAAAAAGAACAGATCCCCTCGACGGCTTCGGGGGTTAAAACTTTTTCGTGTTCCATGCGGCAGGCTTGAGCGCGGAC
Source organism: Deltaproteobacteria bacterium (assembly GCA_030648035.1). Lineage (GTDB taxonomy): Bacteria > UBA10199 > UBA10199 > SPLOWO2-01-44-7 > SPLOWO2-01-44-7 > JAUSII01. The sequence goes on from JAUSII010000035.1 coordinate 42,059, forward strand.
CGCCTCTTCTGAAAGATTGAAGACCACCGCAAAGAGTCTCTCGGCCAATCGGTTTCTGCGAATAAGAGAGCTGGCCCGTTCTTCTCCTTTTGTGGAAAGTTTTACAAAAACACCATGGGGAAGTACCAGATTTTCCTGCCCCAATTCGAGGGTTGCCTTGGATACCTCTTGGGGATTCACTTTGGATAGGCAGTGGTCGAGCTCCTCTTTTCCGTTTTCACGGTTGAGCCATGCGCGGACCAGAATATGGTCTTTGATTTCGTCAATCCCCAATGCTTCGTCGTTATCGTGGTGATGATCGTGATTGTTCATGATTGTTTCCTTTTGAATAATTTTTGAAACCATTTCACTATTTTGGAATCTCCGACAAATTCATAGCGGCAGTTGGGGCACCGGATCATATTGCATCCGCCGAACATCGCGCATCCGCCACAGGCGGCCGCACCCGAATCAAAAACAAAACCGCACAAGGGGCAATTTTGTGGATGAGCCTCCTTCGCCGGAGCCCTGGAGGCACTGGGGAGTTGCAGGTCGGCCATTGTGTTTAGCGAAGTATCCAATTTAAAATGCCTCCGACTAAAAATGCGAATGGAAAAATAAAAAACACCATTCTCGCCGCCACTTTTCCACCATGTTCTTTCACCATCATGAATACGTTGGCAACACAGGGAACAAACAGTGTGATGACGACCAGTGCGACGAGGGCCTGTACCACGGTGAGCCGGCCGTGGCTATACATGTCAAAAAAACCGGTAGCGCCGTAATCTCTGCGTAAAAATCCGATCAGAAAAGCGTTGGAGGCCTCCATGGGAAGCCCCAGCACTTTGACAACCAGCGGCGCGGCCAGTTTCTGAATGGAAGTCAAAAGATGCAGGGCATCGAGCAAAAATAAAATAAAAGTTCCGAGCAAGAAGAGAGGGATGGCTTCTTTGACATACCATTCCAGATGGGAGAGCGTTTTTTTTGCGACGTTTGAAAATTGTGGCACCCGCAATGGAGGGATTTCCATCACGAAAGCATTTCCTTCCCCTTTGAGAATTTTGTCGCAGGCGAAGCCGACAAAAAACATGACACCCCCCATGACACAGAGCCAGACCCAGAAAGTCCACATCGGCATCGTGCCGAACATCCCCAGCAAAACGCCAAGTTGCGCGGAACAGGGGACCGCCAGCGCCAACAACAGCGTGACAATCACGCGCTGTTTTTTTGATTCGAGAATGCGTGTGGTCAGTGTGGCCATGGTGTCGCAACCCAGCCCCAACACCATCGGAAGGACCGCTTTGCCGTTCAACCCCATCCATTTAAAGAGGCGATTGACCATCACCGCCAGGCGCGGCAGATAGCCCGAATCTTCCATTAGGCTGAAGGCGATGAAAAAAGTGGTGACGATCGGCAGAACAATCGCAATTCCGTAGGAGAGTCCCATGGTAATGAGTCCATAGGGTCCGACAAAACAATCGTGAATCGTTTTGACGATGATGTTGGCCTGACCATTCAGGGTATAGGCTCCCAAAAGCAACCCGTTTTTAAGTTCATGCGTGTGTGGAAAAATGCAGAGGTGATCAAAAAGCCATATGCTGGGCGGCGAGATGTATCTTCCAAAAATATTATTTTCGATAAAATTAACCGCGGTGCCAGCACCAAATTTTCCGACAAAAAGATAGACCGCCTCCAGAATTCCCGCCAGTATCACGATGCCAATAAAAGGATGCATGGTCCAGGCGGAGAGCTTGTTTTTCCAGAAGTGATTCGACTGTGTGGTGGTGGTTGTTGTGCCGAGCACCGATTGTGCGAGAGCGCTTCTCTCGCGGTTGAGCAGAAAACTGACCGGCTCTGCAAACTGCGCCGCCACCTGCTGGCATTTGGCTTCAATGGCATTCCACTCGGTTGGAGCCACTTTTATTTTGAGGCGCAGATGAATATGTTTGTCTCCTGCCAACAACATTCCGGCCAGGGAATGTTTGTTTTCCAAATCCTCCGGCAACAGATCGTTGATGTATTGGATGGCCTCTTCAAAAACGGGAGAATATTTCCAGCGGAACCGGCAGACTTTGGCTTCTTTGAGGCGCTCTTTTAAAAGAGGGATTCCCAGTTTTTGTGTGGCAACGGTGGTGATGATGGGGATGCCGAGTGCCGCTTCCAATTTTTGCGCATCGATTTTAATGCCGGTTTTTGCCGCTTCGTCGCACATGTTGATCACCAGAACCATGCGGACCCCCATCTCTTGCAACTGAAAAGTGAGGGGGAGGGCGCGCATCAGATTTTTGGCGTCGGCCACCTGAATAACGAAACCGTCATTATCGAGCAAAACGTTCCGTGTAACGCTCTCATCCTCCGACATCGGGATCAGCGAATTGATGCCTGGAGTGTCGATCACCTGATAGGTATGTCCCTCGATGAGCGCCTCTCCTTTGGAGAGGGCAACCGTGGTGCCGGGATAGTTGGAAACGGTGGCGTAGGAGCCGGTCAAACAACCAAAAATAACGCTTTTGCCCACATTGGGATTGCCGACCAGAAAAATATTTTGCGCGCCAGAATTCATGAGGTGTTAGCCAATACTAACAGAGGGCAGTCATGTCAAACTTTATTTATAGGCTTGTATTGACAGCCTCTTTTTAAGATAATGCCCCCTCACTTTTGAAAGGGGGACATCATGTCTGGAATGGGATTGCATGGGTTTAGTCAGTTTAGTGTGCACAATGTTGTGTTTCTGGGGCTGATTGCCTTAGGCGTCGGTTATTGGGTTTTAACCCTTTCCAAGACAGATATTACCTGTCCAAAATGGGGAAAATTTATCGGATATTTTATCTCCATTGCTTCTATTGCGGGTCTTATTTGCGTTACCTATATGACCGTACGCGACCATTGTTTCAAAGGCCACGACGATCAGTGGAGCAAAGACCATATGAAGATGATGGAAGGGAAAATGCCATCGATGCCACCGATGCCGCAAAAATAGCCATTCTAAATCATATATTCGTCTGAGCAACATCATTGTCCCCGCTTGGTTTCAATGAGAAGTTGCCTGGACGATGCAGAACTCGAAACATTATTTTAGAGCTGGAGCCCTTGTTATTGGAGGGCTTTTCCTCTTTCTTTTGGTCCGTAGCTTTCTAGTCCCCTCTTCCTTCGGTAAATATGGACCTTATAGGGGAGATAATGTTCGGGAACAGATGGCCAAGCCGACCAGTTATAGTGCCCCCAATGCCTGCGCCGATTGCCATCCCGATGTTTGGAAAAAGCATTCAGCAGGAAAACATGCCCCTCTTCCCTGTCAGGATTGTCATGCGCCGTTAAGTCAGCATTTTGATTTGGAAAAAGGAGAATTGATTGGTCCGATGCCAATTCAAAAAACATCCAAATTATGTTTGCGCTGTCATCTGAAGCTTCCATCGAGACCGGCGTCATTCCCGCAAATCAACCCGGAAGATCATTTGATTCGTGTGCCGGAAGCGCGTCAGGCCGATGTCTGTTTCCGTTGCCATAATCCCCATAGTCCCGCGCTTCGCAAAAAAAATGTTGAAGCGGTTCCGGTTGGAGAAATCCCCCAATGAAAAAACAAAATGAAACAGCAAAGCCAATTTGTGAGGAAATGGGAAGACGCGATTTTATCAAGAAAGGTTGTGAGTTGGCGGCCGCCGCTCTTTTTGTCGGCATTTTGCCAATCAAAAAGGTTTTTGCATTGGGAGAGCAACCTGCTCCTGTGCCGGGGGCGCCAGAAGGCTACGATTGGTTGGAACATCTCTATGCCTATGTCATCGACACCACCAAATGCATCGGTTGCGGCATGTGTGTTGAGGCCTGTCGCAAAGAAAACAATGTGCCGGAGGGATTTTCCAGAACATGGGTGGAGCGCTATGAGATTTCTGAAAGGGGGGAAGTCGAGGTCGACTCACCCAAAGGGGGGGAGGAAGGATTCGGCCTGATCAGCCCAGGCTTCAATGTTTCCAAAGGCTATTTTGTTCCAAAGATGTGCAACCATTGCTCCAACTCTCCCTGTATTCAGGTCTGTCCGGTTGGAGCCTCTTATCGGACAAAAGATGGTGTGGTTTTGGTGGATGATAAGCGTTGCGTCGGTTGTGGGTATTGCGTGCAGGCCTGCCCCTACGCCAGCCGCTTTATTAATCCGGAAACGAAAACAGCGGAAAAATGCACCTGGTGTTATCACCGCATTACCAAGGGTTTGAAACCGGCTTGTGTTCAGGCGTGTCCAACCGGCGCCAGAATGTTTGGCGATCTGAAAAATGAGGACGATCCGGTTCGTAAAATTATTGCAACCGAAAGACTCGCAGTGTTGCAACCGGAAAAACTGACGAAGCCCAGCTGTTTTTATCTGGGACTTGATAAGGAGGTCCGGTGATTTCCGAAGCACTACAATTTCTTTTTCCAAACGACATGCACATTCATTGGAGTCTGATGATTGTGATGTATCCCTACCTTACCGGTTTTGTGGCGGGCGCTTTTGTCGTTTCAGCGTTGTATCATCTTTTTAATATGGAGCCGCTCAAACCGGTGGGCCGTTTTGCTCTGCTCACCTCCTTTGCTTTTCTGTGTGTGGCCACGCTGCCCTTGCTGAACCATCTGGGACATCCAGAGCGGGCGCTCAATATCATGATTACGCCGAATTTTTCCTCCGCCATGGCGGGGTTCGGCATCATCTTCAATTTCTATCTGATTCTGGTGTTGCTGGAAATCTGGCTTGTTTATCGTGCCGATATTGTTCGTTTGGCAATGACCTCGCACGGCTTGCTCCGCCTGTTTTATAGGGGACTGACGTTGGGGGTCTATGATGCCAGTCCAGAATCGATTGAAAAAGATCATCGCATGGTAAAAGTGCTGGCGGCTATCGGCATTCCGGGGGCCTGTATTTTGCACGGGTATGTCGGCTTCCTCTTCGGCGCCTTAAAAGCCAACCCGTGGTGGTCCACGCCGCTTATGCCGATTATTTTTCTTTTTTCAGCCATGGTGTCGGGCATTGCTCTGCTCATCGTTTTGTATCAGACGGTGATGAAAATACGCGGCCAGGAGATTGATCAGCCCTGCATCTCCAAACTCTCTCAACTGCTTTGGCTCTTCATGACGATCACCGTCTCTTTGGAATTGTTGGAGATTACCACATTGGCTTATGAGCAGAACGATGCGTGGGAGGTAATTAGCCGCCTGCTCACCGATCAGCTTTCGTTTTCTTTTATTTCGGTGCAGATGATTTTGGGGTCGCTCATTCCTTTTATTATTCTGCTGATTTTAAATCTGATGGACCGCTATCTGCATCCAAAAGTGCGCAACACTCTTTCGTTTGTTGCCTCTTTTCTTCTGCTGATTCAGGTTTTTGCGATGCGCTGGAATGTGGTGATCGGTGGACAGATTTTTTCAAAAAGCTTTCGTGGTTTCAGAGACTATCACCCTCAATTTCTGGAGAAAGAGGGAATCCTGGCCGCCATTGGCATTTTCTGTCTCCCCTTTATTATTCTGTTCGTGCTCACCCGTCTTTTTCCTCCTTTCGAAGAAGAGTTGCCGCACACTTGTGCGTGCGGGCCTGGCGAAAAGAAGATCGGGTGCCGAAGAGATCTCCCGGCATAAATGAATCAGGAAATTTTTTTAAACGGCAGGTAGACAGGCTCCCACATCTTGTCTTTTATTATATTGAGTGGAGTCTGCTTTGGTGTGGGGGCAAGACCTTCGTGAAGCACCTCTTCAAATACGGCAGTGGCCACTTGAACAGAGACCGAACGGATCTTCTGGATAGGGGGAAAAATATGTCCCTGTTCCAATTCTGCGCCGGAGACCTGCTTTGAAAGAGCATCCGCCGCCGCCGCAAACATCGTGTCGGTCACTTTTTTAGCCTTCGCCGCCAAAACACCAAGACCCACCCCCGGAAAAATGAAGGCGTTGTTTCCCTGTCCGATGGTGTAGGTTTTTCCCTCGTATGAAACCGGCGCAAATGGAGAACCGGTGGCCACAATGGCCTGCCCCCGGCTCCATGCGATCAGGTCTTTGGGAGAGGCCTCCGCTTTGGAGGTCGGATTGGAGAGTGGAAAAATAATAGGTTTCGGCGTGTTTTGTAGCAGGGCTTCCACCATCGGTTTTGTAAAAGAGCTGGTGGCGCCGGAGAGCCCCAGCAAAACGGTTACTCTCATTTTTTGAATAACCTCCAACAGCGTGTATCTTTCAGAAAAATTCGCCGCGAAGGGCCGCTTGTAATCTTCCAGATTTTTTTGGGTGGTGGTGATGAGTCCCTTGCTGTCCAGAACAAATATTCTTTGATGCGCCTCTTCGGGGTTGAGGCCCTCTCTCAACAGTGTGTTATAAATCTGCCCTGCCACGCCGATGCCGCCAGCCCCCGCGCCGTAAATGCAAAAAATCTGATCGGTAATTTTTTCGTTTTTAATTTTCACCGCATTCAGCAGGCCGGCTACCGCCACCGCCCCCGTTCCCTGAATGTCGTCATTAAAAGAGAGAAGATTGTCTCGGTAACGGTTCAAAATATAAAAAGCATTTTGTTTGCTTAAATCTTCCCATTGCACCAGCACTTGAGGGTAGAGTTTTTTGATTTTCACAACAAAGGTTTCAATAAAATCGGCGTATTCTTTGCCGGTCAGGCGTTTATGCTTCATCCCCAGATAGAGAGGATCTTCCAAAAGTGTCTGGTTGTCGGTGCCGACATCAAGACTGATCGGCAGACAGGCGGCGGGATCGATGCCGGCGGCCAGTGTGTAGAGTGAGAGTTTGCCGATGGGGATTTCCATTCCGCCAATACCCTGATCGCCGATCCCCAAAATGCCCTGATTGTCGGTGGCCACAATGAGTTCGATGTTGCGGCTGGGAAGATTTTCAGCCATCTCTTCCATGTATCCGATATTTTCGGGTGAAATATAGAGACCGCGCGGTGAGCGATAGATATGACTGTGCAGTTGCACCGCTTCGCCCACCGTCGGTGTGTAAATAATGGGGATCACCTCTTCCAGATGTCTGCTCAAAAAAGCGAAAAATAAAACCTCGTTTCTCTCCTGCAGTGCCCTGAGTTGGACATATTTTTCGAGGCTCGTTTTTTTCTGACTGAAATGTTCGTGAATTCTTGTGATCTGTTCTTCCAGCGTGGCCACGCGCGGCGGCAGAAGCCCTTGCAGCCCAAAAGAAATTCTCTCCTCCAGCGTGAAGGATGTCCCTTTGTTGAGATAAGAATTTTCCAACAATTGATGGCCATGCAGGGATGTTTCGATCGGTTTTTTCATAAATTTGAATCGTTCTGACGCCGATAAATAACTCCCAGAGCCCACGGATCTTTGCGCGCGATTTGGAATGCGGCATCTTCATCAGAGACGTCATAATTTTCGGGAAGAAGATGAATTCTTTTTTCCAAATCTTCCTGAAATTCTTTTCCCTGATAAGTAACACAGACCGAAAGGCAATGCACAAAAGAAAAGCCCGGATAGCGGATCGCTTGCAAGAGCATTTCGGTCATGTGTTGCATGTCTCCCGCTTGTGTTCGGGCCACAAAACCGGCACCCGCCGCCAAAACAAAAAGAAGCGGGTTGATCGGTATTTCATCGGCGCCGATCAACTCTTTTTTCTCCTTAAAAGCCGTCGAAGTGGTCGGCGAAGCTTGCCCCTTGGTCAAACCATAGATGGAATTATCCATGACAAAATAGGTGATGTTGATATTGCGTCGCACGGCGTGCGGAATGTGTCCTCCGCCGATGGCGAAGGCATCGCCATCTCCGCCGCAGGCGACCACTGTCAAGTCCGGACGGGCGGTTTTCAATCCGGTCGCGATTGGCAGGGCCCGGCCATGCACGGTGTTGAATCCGTAGGTGTTGCAGTAACCGGGCAGGCGGCTCGAACAGCCGATGCCGGAGATGATAGCGATCTCTTCGTTTTTCAGGTTGAGTTTTGCAAAAGCACGGGTGAAACTTTTTAAAACGCCGTAGTCTCCGCAGCCGGCGCACCAGACTGGGGACATTTCATTGCGGTATTCCATCGGTTTGCGTGCTTGTGTTTGTGTCATAGGGCTTCTCCTTGGTTAAATGATCGCGATAAATTTTCGGTTTGAAAAGGGAGGCCGCCCGAACGGCTGATCTGGATAGCCTTTTCATCCAAGACCCCAATTGCTTTAAGATGATGACAAAGTTGCCCCTGAAAGTTCATTTCCCAAACAACCACAGATTTTTTTTCGGCCAGAAAATTTTTCAATCCCTTTTGCGGAAAAGGATGCAAAATCTCCGGAATAAAAACGGCATAATCAGGATTTTCTAAAACCCATTCTCTGGCCACACCGGCGGAGCTTCCCCAGGCAATCAGGGCATGCGTGGCCTTGAGGTTGCCATAAATATGAAACCAGTCTGCGGTGGTCTCTTTCAATAATTCCATTTTTTTGAAACGCTTGAGGTTCATCTCTTCATGCAGATCGCCATCGGCAGAAGGGCTTCCCTTTTCCGTGTGCTCAATGCCGGCAATGCAGTGCATTCCGCCGGACATTCCGGGAAGGGCCGTCGCATTGATCCCGTTTTGGTCGGAGAGAGCTTCCAGATTAAAGCGTTTATAATTTTCATCGATGCGCTCAGGGAGCAGTCTTTTGGCGACCGGAAAATGGGATGTGTCGACCGGATCAATCACCTCGGAACGTTGGGCAATGTTGGCATCGGACAAAACAATCACCGGCAACTGAAAATTTTCAGCGCAATGGAAAGCGCGAAACAGGGTGCGATAACAATCGCGCACATCGGTCGGAGCCAATACGACGCGCGGAAAATCACCATGCCCACCGTAAATAGCGTGCCATAAATCAGACTGCTCGGTGCGCGAGGGGAGGCCGGTGGCCGGTCCCGCTCTTTGACAGTCGACCACCACCACTGGAATCTCCACCATGCTCGAGAGCCCCAGCAACTCGGTCATCAAAGAGAGTCCCGGTCCGCTGGTGGCGGTCATGGCGGGGATGCCTCCAAAACTGGCACCAATCACCATCCCCAATGCCGCGATTTCGTCTTCAGCCTGAATCAATCTCCCCCCGACTTTAGGGAGCAGTTCGTACATCGTCTCTAAAATTTCAGAGGAGGGGGTAATCGGATAGCCGGCGTAGAAACGGCAACCAGCGGCCACAGCGGCATGAGCAGAGGCCTCATTGCCGGTGAAAACCGGTCTCACCATCTCTTGTTCAATCAAAAGTTTTTCAATCCCCAAATCGTCCTTTTGAAGATAATGATAGCCGATTTCCAACGCGCGCAGATTGGAAGAAACCGTCGCCACCGTTTTATGGGCGAAAATATCTTGCACGCATTTTTTCCCATGTTCCAAATCCATTTCCAACGCTTTCAAAATAATGCCAAAGACCAAAATATTTTTTGCGATTTCAGGAAGCTCATTTTTTTCTAAAATTTCGTTAAAGGCGATGGGGATTTGTTGCTGGCTGTTATCCCTGAATATTTTTGGAATATCCTTTTCCTCTGCGCCGTAAAGAATAATGCATCCTTTTTTGGGTTGGATCTCTTTTTCAAAACGAACCGCATCTGAAAATCGGAAGCAGACGATAAGATCTTTTATTTTGTCGACGGTCCTCACCGGCTCTGTTCCCAATGTTATGTGTGCTGCCGCTTCTCCGCCGCGTATTTGCGGACCGTAACTCTGCATCATCATGCCGTAGAGACCCATTTGGGCCGCGGTTTTGAGCAACATGGAGGCAGAACTCATTACGCCATCTCCACCGCTGCCGATCAGGGAAATGTTGAGGGACTGGTTGTTTTTCATACCGATTCCTTTCTGGATATTTCCGGCAACGGATTTTGCCCCGGCCGGTGAAGTATAAAAGTGGGACAGACATCGACGCAAATTTCTTTGCATTCCGGACCGAAGGCGACACACGCTTTGTGATTGATCAAAATTGTCGTGCCGTTCCAGCCGATCGCTTTGGTTGGACAGGCGTTCACACATTTTTGGCAGGTGGTGCAACCGATGAGGCACTTGGCCCGAACAGCCGAGACTTTTTCTTTAGCCACACACGAGAGTTCAATGCGGCGCTGTCGCGGATACATTTCGAGAATATTTTTTGGGCAGACCGCAATGCAGAGCGCGCATCCCGTACATTTTTGAGAATCGATTTCAACGATTCCCTTGTTGTCGATCTGCATCGCATCAAAAGGACAGGCTCGCACGCAGTCGGCCAATCCCAAACAGCCGTTTTTGCAGGCCCTCGGTCCGCCAAAAATGAGAGCCGCGCCGGCACAACTGTGAATGCCAAGATACTCTGCCTGATCTTTCACATAGGCGGTGGTGCCGTGACAGCGGAGAACGGCAATTCTTTCTTCGACCACCTCCGGCATTTTGCCGGTCAGCTCTGCAACAATTTTTGCCGTGTCTGCACCCCCCGGAACACAAAGGCTGGCCGATGTTTCCTTGTTTTCGACTGTGGCTTCAGCATAGGCTTCACAGCCGGCAAAACCGCAGGCGCCGCAATTGGCCGATGGAAGTTGCGAGCGGACTTTATCAACCGTCGGATTCGATGGAACATAAAAGCGCCTTGCGGTTGCGGCGAGCGCAAATCCGAAAAAAATACCGAGCAATGTAAAGACGGCCACTCCCCAAAGCGCCATCGATGTCAGTTCCATAGATTTCCAGTCAAAGTGGTTGTGTGAATTATTGATTTGGAAAGGCACACGGCTCCTGGCGGGTCGGCCCGCCAGGCCCGCTTGGTGTCGGCGATTTTATTTTATATCCCGTTTGATAAAATCGCCTTCCGCAAGCCTTTCCAAATCAATAATTCACACAACCTCCTCGTGTTAAATTTTCAAACCCGAAAAGCCCAAAAACGCCAAGGCAAAAAGACCGGCCAAAATAAAAGCAATTGGCAAACCTTTGAAAAACGCCGGCACAGGTGCGAGGTCGGCCTTCTCTCTCGCGCAACTCATCAAAAATAGGGCCAGCGCAAATCCAAGACCGGAGCCTATTGCCAGTGCCAATGATTCCCAAAAGCCGGTGTTGTTCATGGCGTTGAGCAGGGGGACCGCCAAAATAATGCAATTAGTTGTGATCAAAACAACATAGATGCCGAATTTTTTATGGAGTGGGCGGTTTATTTTTTTCAACACGGTGTCTGTCATTTGCACCAGAAAAGAGATGATGCCGATGAAGACGATGATCTGGAGAAAATCGAGTTTGAGCGGCCCCAGCACAAAACGGTTGATAATCCACGCCAACAGTCCCGAAAGAATGCCGACAAAAGTAAAAGTGACCCCCATGCCGATGGCAGTTTCGCGTTTGCGGCTCACACCAAAAAAAACGCACAGACCCAGATAGCGGGTGAAAACAAAATTCTGCACCAGACAGGCCGTGAGCAAAACGCTGAGAACTGTGCCTACCAAAGAGGGGGCCATATGCCATTGCATTCCCGTTGGGCGAAGTGTCAGTTGATAAGAGCCGTTTGGATCGAGTGTGGTCTGTGTTGTCAGAAGAATATGTTGTGGTCTTCCCTGCACACTTTCCGTTTTTGTAATGGCCAGCGGAATATCGGGGTCCTGTTTTGTTTGAAGCCGAAAATCATTTGGGGCGACCGTTAACGGCTGTGGAAGAATAATTTCTATTTGATGATCGTTTAAAAATTGGGCATCAGACATGGCCGCCTCCCGACTGCGGCAATTTTCCGCCGCGCCAGACATCGATGGCGTTCATCGCCGCCATCAGAAGACCGATCGTGAAAAATCCGCCGGCTGGAAGAATAAAAAGCAGAATCGGCTTTTCAGTCGTCAGCGGAAATCCCCAAAAAGTTCCGTTGCCCAGCACCTCTCTAAATGCGCCGATCAACACCATCGCAAACAAAAATCCCAAACCCATTCCCAATCCGTCGATGAGAGAGGGAATCAGCGGATATTTGGAAGCAAACACCTCGAGGCGTGAAATGATAATGGCAAACGCAACGATCAATTTGATGTAGAGACCCACCTGCGCATAAATAGTCGGAGCCACCGCCGCCAGAGTCATGTCAATCACGCTCACCCAGAGGGCAATGATAATCGTGTAAACCGGAATGCGAACCTTGTCATGAATCCATGGTTTGAATAGGGACGCGGTGGCACTCGACAAGACCTGCACCGCCAACACGGCGACCCCCATCATCAATCCGTTTTTGACCGAGGTTGTCACGGCCACCGCCGGGCATAAGCTGAGAGCCAGGCGAAAGACCGGGTTTTCGGCAAAAAATCCGCGCCAGAGAAGTTGTCCGTAGTTCATGGTTGCACCTGTTTCAATCTCTGCTGTAAATGCAGAACGGCTCGCTTCACGCCGTCAGTCAGGGCGCGTGAGCTGATGGTGGCCCCCGTTACGGCGTAAATCGGCCCGTCGTTTTTCACCTCTTTGGGAATCGGTCCCTTGACCACTTCGAGCGAAGCCAATGTTTCCATTTTTCTGCCGACGAACTGATTTTTGAAAAGGGGCGTTGTAATTTCAGCCCCCAATCCCGGGTCTTCTTCGTGCGATACCACCTCGACATCATGAATCGTAAAATCGGGGGAGAGGGCCACAAAAAAACGGATGGGACTTTTGAAACCGAACTGCACCGCTTCAGTCACATAACCCTGCACCCTGTTTTCTGCATCCTTCGCGACGAAAAAACGTCCCGCGAAATGTCCTCCCGCAAAATTTTTAAGAACCCAATCCTCTTTTTGTTCGGCAGCTTTGAAATTTTCATCTGCCACTGGGATTGATTTTAAAAGTTTTCCATCCATATTGTAGAAGACAAACTGTCCGGGGAGCCAATAACCGATACTGCTTTCAGTCTGGTAGCGGCGGATTTCCATAACAGTAGAACCGGTCGAAAGATTCAAAAGCTTCTCAACCAATTCTTGTTCATGTTTCACCGCGTATTTTCTTTTTACCGGTTCGGTAAAATTGTAGGTCAGCCCCAAAATGATGCTGGCAATCAAACAGGTGGCGGCCAGGCAGAAAACCATGCGTCGTATTTCTACAGAATCGACAGAGCCCTTGTCGTTCATGACGGGCTCCCCTCTGTGGAGGTGCGTTGCGGTTTAAACCAGTGGTTCAAGGCCGGCGTCACTGCGTTCAAAATTAAAATCGCGTAGCAAATACCTTCGGGATAGCCGCCCCAAAGCCGAATCACGCCTGTTAAAACTCCGATGCAAAATCCAAAAATAATTTGTGCGGTGGGCATCAGTGGTGCGGTGACGGTGTCGGTGGCCATGTAGAAGGCGCCAAAAAATAATCCTCCCGACAAAAGATGAAAGAGAGGCACCTTTGAAAAAAGAGAGATTGCAAAGAGACCTGCAAGTACAGAAAGGGGGATGGTCAGTTTGATAATTTTTTTCCATACAAGCAGGCTGGCACCCAGCAAAATCAAAACAACAGAGACTTCGCCGATGGAACCGGAGCGCAGTCCCAAAAAAAGGTGGAGGGGATCGACCGAAACAATTTTATCCATCTTCCAGATATTCAAAGGTGTGGCTTGCGTGATGGCATCAAATGGTTTGAGCCATGTGGTGGTCATGGCGAGTGGAAAGGTGGCCATTAAAAAAGCCCTCCCGATAAGCGCCGGGTTGAAAACGTTGAAACCCAGCCCGCCAAAGAGCATCTTCGCAAAAACAATTCCGAAAAACCCACCCGCAGAGGGCATCCAGATTGGCATTCCGGGTGAGAGGGTCCCAACCAGAAGCAGTCCGGTCAAGACAGCACTACCATCTTGGAGTGTCTGTTTCTGTTTTCTCAAACGGCAGACGAGCCACTCTCCCAGCGCGGCCCCCACTACACCGCTCATCGTCAACAAAAGAACGCGCCATCCGTAGAGATAAATTGCCCAGATAAAAATCGGGACCAAAGAGATATTGACCCACCACATGATTTGCCCTGTGGTGATGCCGCTTTGAAGGTGAGGGCCGGGAGAAAGAATGAGAGAGGGATTTTTGTTCATGCCACCCTCCGAAAAGAGTTTTTGGCCATCTGGATGAATTGAACAAGCGGCCTCTGTGCGGGGCAGACAAAGGCGCAGCAGCCGCACTCAAAACAATCTTTTGTGCCAAAGGTTTCTGTCTCCAAAGGGCGTCCCGCTTCGGTGTAGATGGAGATCTGATTTGGTTCCAGTCCGAGGGGACAGACTTCCAGACAGCGACCACAAGAGATGCATGGGCCGAAGCCCTCTTTTGAAACCTCTTCTTCGCGCAGAAAAATGAGACCGCTCGTCCCCTTGATCACCGGCACATCGAGTCTTCCGAGCGCTCTTCCCATCATTGGGCCTCCGGCAATTGCTTTGACCGTTTTGTAATGAAGGCCGCCGCAATAATCGGCAATATCTTGCACGAGAGTACCAATAGGCACCGAGAGATTTTTTGGATTTTGAATGCCGCTGCCGGTGACTGTTAAAACACGGTCGATCAGTGGCTTATGGAAAGCAATCGCATCAAGGCAGGCCAGCACCGTGGCGACATTTTGAACCATCACGCCGACATGCATTGGCAGTTTTCGGGCCGGAACGACTTTGCCGGTCAGTGCCTCCACCAGTTGTCTTTCAGAACCTTGAGGGTATCTTGTTTTGCAAAGCCGGATTTCAACCGGAACGGTGGAGGGATGTTTTTCGAGAGCCGCCTTTAAAACTTTTGCAGCATCGATTTTGTTGTCTTCAATGCCCAAAATAATTTTTTTCGCTCCGAGAATTTTGGCTACAAGAGCGGCTCCATTCAAAATTTCAACCGGATGCTCCAATATAAGACGGTGATCTGCAGTAAGATAAGGCTCGCATTCGGCACCATTGATGAGCAGAGTGTCGATAGTTATCCCCGGGGGACATTTCAACTTGCGATGGGTCGGAAAGGCAGCACCGCCAAGGCCTACAATGCCGGCAGCGCGGATGCTTTCCAAAAGAATTTCATTTGAAAAATTATTCCAATCTGGAGCCTCTTCCCAGACTGGTGGTGTCGCTTCAAAATCGGTTTCAATCACGATGGCCGTGGCTTCTGTTAAAAGAGGGTGTGGTGCCAGAGCTACTCGTTTGACCGTGCCACTTACAGAGGCATGAACCGGAACGCCGCCCGGCCCCGCTTCGGCAATGACATCGCCCCGGACCACTTTTGTTTTTCTTTCGACGATGGCACGGGCCGGTTCACCGATATGCTGCGACAGCGGGATGGTCACCTCTTTGGGAACAAAGCGTTCAATCGGGTGATAGCGGGTTTTCTTTTTCCACGCATCTTCTGGATGAACGCCGCCCCGCAGAAACGTCAATGTTTTAAGAAAATCCATGGAAGTAAATATCCTTCGCCACATCGGAGAAATGTTTTTTGCCTTTGGGCCCCATGAGAAAAATACTGGTGCTCAGAGCATCGGAAAGGGTTCCGTTTTTGGCGACCACTGTGGCGCTCGTGCCGCCATTGGAATATTGACCACTGCGCATGTCAAAGAGATGGCCCAACTTGCGTCCATCGAGCCAATGCATCTGTTCGTAGTTGCCGCTTGTGGCAACCGACTCATTTTTCAGCAGAAGCGTTTCAAAATAGGGTTCCTCCGTGCCGACAACAGGATTGCGGATGGCAACCTTCCACCCTTGCCGAGACCCCTCTTCGGTTTGCGGAAAACCGATCGCCACCATATTGCCGCCGATGTCGATCAATGCGTTTTCAATTCCCACTTTATGGAGTGCATCGATGGCTCGATCGGCGGCATAACCTTTTCCGATGGAGCCGAGATCAATGGCGCTCCCTTCATGTGTGAGCCCCGCTTCGTTTTTTATCGGATCAATGAAAATAAATTTGGAACCGACAACATCGAGTGTCTGCTGAATAATTTTATCGCTGGGGTAATGCTGTTTTTCAGATTCGTTTGCGTAGAGTCCATACAATTTCAGCATTGGCAGGCAGGTGACATCGTAGGCTCCTTCAGTTCGGCCGTAAAATTCTTTGGCGGTCTGCAAAATGTCGCAGAGGGAAGAGTCAACGCGAACAATTTCCCGACCCGCCATCTGATTTATGCGGGAGAGATCACTGTCTCTTCGGTGAAGGCTCATGATTCGGTCGACTTTTTCAATCGCCGCAAAAGCATCGATCATTGCCTTTTGTCCCTCTTCAAAGTCGGGGTGATGGAGGGTGATAGTCGCCATGGTCCCCAAAAGTGGTTTTGCATGCTGAACGACAAGGGGATTTTTAATGGAGCGCCATCGGTTGAGTCCTGTTTTCATCAGGAGGCCGGCCCCGATGCCGCCTCCCAGAATCTGTAAAAATTGTCGGCGTGTTATTTTGGAGATGGATTCTTTCATGGTGTAGGAGACCCTAGCACCAAGCCTTTGGTCGCCATATGACACGGATCAGCCAAAGAACTGACGTGCGTCATTAGAAAAAAATAGAAAAATGGGTAGATCCAAATTTGAAAATGGAGGAACGATATGTCGGATGAAACCCGAGAATTTTTTGTCGATCAGGATTTGTGTACCGGATGCGGCGATTGCATCAAGGCGATGCCGGAGCATTTTGAAGATACCGGTGAAGACACAGCAGATGTGACAGCCTCCGAAGGTGCTGATGCATCAAAGTTGGAGAAGGTGATGAAAGAGTGCCCCGGCAAGGCAATCAAATGGAAATGATCCACAAAAAATTGGGACAGATTTTGAATGAATCGGTGCTTGAAATCCGGGGCGACGGTCGTGCCGGCAGCGGTCTGTTGTTGACCCTGCAAAGTCTGGCCGGCGTGGCGGTGGAAGACCCCCGTCTTTATGTTCAGGAATGGCCCTTTTTCAGCTCCGCCAGAAAAGGGGCGCCGACTCGCGGTTTTTTGCGCCTGAGCCGCAAATCGATTGAAAAAGCCTCCGGCATTACGACTCCCCACATCGCCATCATGATGGATGAGGGGGTAACAAAAATGGTCGACTTTGCCGAAGGGGTTCAGCGGGGAGGATTATTTATTCTCAATACTCCGCGTACACCCGAAGAGGCGGCCAAAAAATTTCGTCTCTCTGGACGGGTCTACACAATTGATGGAGATGCTTTGGCTGAAAAATTTTTGAAGAAACCTTTGGGCAATGTCTCCGTCTTCGCCCTATTGAGTAGCATTCTCCCCGGGTTCGATTTCAAAACAGCGCGTGAACATCTTCTGCATCATCTGCAAAAAAGGCGTTTGCCGGAGGCTCTCGTAGAGGCCAATGCAGAACTTTTCGATGCGAGTCTGGGTCAGTCGAAAATGGCCGATTGTGATTTTGCCTTTCCTTCCGATCATCTGCTCCCTGCGTTTCAAGGGTATGGCGAGCTCATGCCTGGAGGACAGTCTCGCTTAAGACTTTCCAAAACTCATTTTACTTCGGCGTTTGCGCGGACCGGTTTTGAACTCCGCTTTTCCGATCCCGAAAACAGTTGCAACGGTTGTGGCCACTGCATCATCAATTGCCCTGAAAATATCATCCAATTTTGTGCGGATGAGGAGCGGGGTGTAAAGGTGACTGGGGCCGACGTGGCCCGCTATTGCAAGCTCTGCCGTGAGTGCATTGAAATCTGCCCCAAAAAACTTTTTCAGGAGGTGGCGGTATGAACCTCGAACCGTTGATTACAGAGACGGCTGCGGGAGCCCTTTTTAACGACGCAATCCATCTCGAAAAAGTTCGTTCGGCGCACAGACCTTTGGTGCTGGAGCAGAAAGTGGCCGATGCCGATGGCAACACTGCGGCGGCATATGCCTGCCTGCAGATGTGGCGCTCGGTTTTGTTTGCCGGTTTTCCGATCACCCCTTCCACCAAATGGCTGGAGACGGTGACCTCGGTGGTACGTAGCGGCAAGGTGGGAATCAAACAGGTCAAAATCATGGAGGCTGAACATGCCGTGGCCGATTATATGGCCGGTGTTGCCGCCGCGTGCCGCGATCTGATTGTAAGTTCCGCCACCAGTTCGGTCGGATTGGATCACATGACCGAGTCGATTCGTTCTCTGGGGGCGAGCGGTTTGGGAAATCTGATTTTGGTCAATGTCTATCGCGCGACGGCAAATTACCCCCTCTGTATTGAAGGAGATCCTTCCGACACACTGGCGCATCGTGATGACGGCTGGATTCAAATTTGCTGTCGTGGCGTCCAACAAATATACGACACCATTTTGCAGGCGCCTTGTCTGGGGATGCATCCGGAAATTTTAACGCCGGTGATGCCCGGTTTTTATGGCATTAAAGACAGTCACCGCAGTTCGCGCCTGATGATGGAGGCCGATTCAGAGATCCATGCGTTTCAGGATCGCTGGATTTCCCCCTCCCGTCTTCCGGGTCTTATTAATGGTGATACCGCCATGGGCAACTGCGTGACCTCGAACTATTTTCAGGGTTTTAAAATCGACCAGAAAAAAAGACTGGAGAGGGTGATAGAAATTCTGCCGGAGATTGGAAAAGATTTCGAAAAAATTTTTGGACGATCCGGTCTTGATTTTGTCGAAAAAATTTATTGGCCGGCCAATGACAAAGTCGATCTGGCGATTATCGGCATGGGGCCCGATATTGGCACCGCTGCCGCCCTTGCCAAAGAAGAAGAGAAAAAACGCGGCATCAAAATTGGTGTGCTGGCCGCACGCTTGCTGACACCGTTTCCCAAATCGGTTTACGCAAAACTGTTGCGTTACTCCAAAACAGTTCTCATTTTGAATCAGGCCTTCCATTATGGGTCGGGGCATTTGGCTCTCGACTTGGCGGAGGCCTGCTATCCACTTCGTTCGAGGCCGACACTCGTGAATTGTTTTGCAGGATTGGGTGGCGCGGTTGTTTCCGATGAGACTTGGAGAACCATGATACGCCATGCTCTGGAGGTAACCGGCAACAAACCCGCCGTGGCCCCCCCGATTGTGGTGCACGATGGGAGGGTTGTATGGCCACAGTAAACGACATTTTGCAGAGGGAGAGCTGTTTTCAACCCGGTTCGACTCTTTGCAAAGGGTGCATGGAGGGAATCTCTTTTCAGAATATCGGCAAGTTGACTGACAACGGCAAAAAAACAATTTTCTCTCTGGGAACTTTCTGTGGGGAGGTTTCCACCCTGCAATTTCCAAATCCTGTTGCCTGGGGAAGAGGAGAGAACACGCCTGAAGATTGGAGCAAAAGTTTCGGTGTCATGCATCACGTTTTTGAGTCGGCCCCGTCTGTGGCGGAAGGAATTCGCGATACGGCCGATATTTTGTTGCAGATGGGGGCTCTGTCTCGACCGATTCAAGTCGTCGCCATTTCTGGCGATGGGGGCGCGTTGTCGATAGGTCTTCGCACCCTTTTGCATACTATTCAGCGCCGCTCTCGCATCGTCATTTTTGTTTTGGTCAATGAAATTTTTGCGAATACCGGTTTTCAGCAGAGTCCAACCACGTCGATCGGTGCCGATACCAGCACCTCTCCCTCTTCGGAATATTTTCCGGGAAATTTGGTGGCACCCATGGATTATCTGTCGCTGGTTATGGCCGCCGGTGCTGGCTTGGTGGCGCAAGTGAGCCCGGCTTACCCCAAATTTTTTTACAAAACAGTTGAGAAGGCATTGGAATGTCAGGAGACTGCTGTTATTTTTATTCCCAGCCCCTGCATTACCGGATGGAAATATGAGGATGGAGAGACGATACGTCTGGCCCAGTTGGCCTGTGAAACCGGATTTTTCCCGTGCTATATAAAAGAAAAAGGGGATAATGGGGGGACTCTCAAATTCGTTGAAACGGATCCGGTTAAAAGACCACCCATTGAAGAATTCATGGGGCCACAACGACGGTTTCAACATCTTGTTTTTAAAAATCGGGAGACGGGGCGTTATGAGGTTCGCCCTGGAAAGGAGCCTGTTCTTGAAAAAATTCGGGAATGGATTCAAAATCAGCTCGAAAATTTGTCGTGAGGGGAAATAGTGTAATATATGAGCAATATCATTGTTTGTTTGCCAAAATAATATATGAGTGTCGCAGTAGAGGGTGTTCCAAAAACTCAAAGGAGGAAGTCATGAAATATGTTCTAACAGCAGTGCTGGTGTTGGGGTTGGCGGTTGCAGGTGGTTCTTCCGCTTATGCTGTAGGTGCCAGTTTTTGCAAGGCTTGCCACGGGCCGGGCAAAAAAGGTGGGGATCTTAAAGATTGCAATACGAGTAAGGCGGATATGATCAAATATTCCAAAGATCCCAAAGCATCCAATCCGAAAGCCACGATGCCCCCTATCAAGGCTACAGATGCGGAACTGGGTGCCATTATCGAAGAGTTGGTGCCGGGCAAGAAATAAAAACCTTATGAGGTTAATGGTATTAGGCTTGAATCACAAGACAGCCTCCATCGCCGATCGAGAGCGGTGGGGGCTCTCTTCTTTTGGGGTTCCACTATTTTTAAAAGAAATTCTCAAAATACCTTCTGTGTGCGGGGCCGTCTATGTGGCCACATGCA
Organism: Deltaproteobacteria bacterium; assembly: GCA_030648035.1. Classification (GTDB taxonomy): domain Bacteria; phylum UBA10199; class UBA10199; order SPLOWO2-01-44-7; family SPLOWO2-01-44-7; genus JAUSII01. The sequence continues at coordinate 62,404 of JAUSII010000035.1, forward strand.
ATCGGGTGGAGTTTTATCTTTCCGTGGAAAAAGAGTTTTCCATTTCCAGTGTGATAGAACTTTGGAAAGCGGAACCCTCTTACGTTTATGGAGGCGAACAGGCATTCAGCCATCTGTTGCGGGTGGCAGCCGGGCTTGATTCTCTGGTGTTGGGTGAAAATCAGGTCATGGGGCAGATCAAACAGGCCTACCTGCAATCGGTTGAAATCAAAACGGCCGATGCTCTCATACACTTTGCTTTTCAGCGCGCACTGAACGTGGCCAAAAAAATTCGAACGGAAACCGGTATTGCCAAATCGCCAACCTCGGTCAGTTCTGTCGCCGTCATGTTGATAGAACAGATTTTTGGTGATTTTTCAAAGCTGAAAACGCTCGTGGTGGGGACGGGTGAAACCGGTTCGCAGACGGCCGAGCTTTTGGTAAAACGGGGTGTGAAAAATTTGATCGTTGCGAACCGCACACTGTGTGCCGCAGAAACTTTGGCCGCGTCTCTGAAAGCCTCGGTTTGTCCCTTTGAAGAATTGGAAAAGGCCTTGGCCCTCTCCGACATGGTCATTACGGCGACTGCGTCTTCAACGCCGATTATTTTCAAAGAGATGTTTTTGAGAAAAAACTCACCGACTGTTCTGGTCGATCTGGGTGTTCCGCGCGATGTGGACCCGGAGGTGGGGAATGCAGAGGGCATTTATCTCTACAACGTCGATGATTTAAAAACCATTGCCGACAAGAATCGTGTTTTTAGAACGCAGGAGGCAATGCTTGCCGAAAAAATTGTCAGTTATGCCGCAGAATCGTTTCAGATGGAGTGGAAAAAAAGAAGTCGACGCATGATGGATATCAGTATCCTGCCTGATTCAGATCATTTGGGATGGCAAAAAAGTTGATTATGAATACTGCATGTCGAAACCCTCCTTTTTTCATTGCAAGGAATGCACTTCGAAAGAGGGAAGCGTCTTTTGCGATCTCAAAGAGGCCCAGCTCGATATTATGGATGAGGCCAAGATATGTAATGTTTACAGGCCCCATCAGATGATTTTTTATGAAGGGAATCTGCCGTACGGTCTCTACTGCATTGTCTCTGGAAAAGTAAAAATCTATAAAATGGACAAAGAGGGTCACCAGCACATTGTGCGTTTGCTGGGGCCGGGTGAGATGGTTGGCTATCGCTGTCTCTTGGCGAATGAACCCTACTCTGCCACGGCGGAGACTTTGGAAGAGACGCAAGTCTGTTTTATCGACAAAAAAAGTCTGTTTCATATTTTGGAGAGCCATCCTGCCACCGCTTTCCATGTGATGTGTTCCTTGGCCAAAGATCTGGGCAAGGCCGAATATCAAATGGTCAACATCGTACACAAAAATATTCGTGAAAGATTGGCGGAGCTGTTGCTTGTTTTTCTCAAAAAATATGGAAAAAAAGAAGAAAAGGGTATTCGATTGAATATCTCTCTCACGCGCGAAGAGATGGCGGAGCTTATCGGCAGCACGCAGGAGTCGGTCATTCGTCTCATGAGTGAATTTAAACAGGATGGTATCATTGCCGTGGATGGACGCAGTATCACGATTTTGAATGCCGAAAAACTCGTCAAAACGGCTAATGTTTCCGACGGCTCCACTGCATAATGGTGTAGATTAAAAAAAGACCACCGCCGAGCAGGATAAGCAGAGGCAAAACCCAGATGGTCAGATTCATTCCCTTCGGCTTGGGTTCCAGCAAAATCCATTCGCCATAACGGTCAACAAAGTAGTTGAGAATTTGTTCTTCGCTTTCTCCCTGTTCCAGTTTTTCACGGACTGTTTTTGTCATGTTCTGGGCCAGTTCAGATGGGGAATCGGAGACCGGAATGCCGCGGCAGACGGGACAACGCAGTTGATCGGCGATTTGACGAGCACGCTGGTCGATGGAATCAACGCCCAGCGCCAAACGTCCGACGCCTAAAAAAATTCCAAAACAGAAAACAAAAAATAACAGGGTTTTATTCATGGAGCCCTTGCCCAATCTTTCTTTCCAGGTAATCGGCGGTCATGATGCCGGAAAATTTGTCATAAATTGTTCCGTGGGAATCAATAAAAAAAGTTTCCGGAACGCCGCCAACGCCGTAATCGATTGCCGTTTTACTCTCTTTATCCGTAAGGACCGTAAACGGTTCTCCATATTCTTTCAGGAATCTCTGTACAGATTCTTTTTTGTCCTGATAGACAACCCCCAAAAACACAACACCCTCTTTTTCATAAATTTTACGGCCTTCGTTGAAAATTTTGTGTTCCATAAGACAGGGGCCGCACCAGGTGGCCCAAAAATTCAGGACCACAGGATGTCCCTCAAACGATTTCAGGGAGATTTCTTTACCCTCCAGCGTTTTAAGGGAAAAATCGGGGGCTTTTTTGCCGGTCATGGTGGAGGGAAGCTCTCTGGCATCGCGGGTCAAACCAAAAGCAAGGAGTGCCAGAATCGGAACAACAATGACAAAAAATAAAATCCAGCGTTTCATGGGGCGTTTTATATGCCTGATCGGCATCTTGGTAAAGTTGTTTTTATGGACTTCTGCGAGGGGGATTGTTATGAATGCGCCCATCCCATGATTCACGCTACTATCGAAGGTCAGCGGGTGGAGCTCTCCCCGGAGTTGGTCGAAAAATACAATCGGCCGGGGCCCCGCTATACCAGCTATCCCACCGCCCCGACCTGGTCGGAAAATTTTTCTTCCGCCGATTATCAAAAGCAGTTGGAGACCAGCAATACCAAACATCTTCCACTGTCCCTTTATTTTCATATTCCGTTTTGTGAAGAGCGGTGCACCTTTTGTGCCTGTTCGGTGGTGGCAACCAAAAAACATGCGGTGGCAGAACCCTATCTGAATATTTTGCTGGGTGAAGTGGATCGTGTTGCGTCATACATCGATCGGTCCAGGCTGGTGGAACAGATCCATCTGGGCGGCGGAACACCGACTTATCTTGATTGTGGTCAGTTGGAAAGTTTGGTTGGGGCCATTCATAAAAATTTTTCAATTTCAAAAAATGCCGAAATTTCGATTGAAATTGACCCGCGCGTTACTACCGATGCCCAGCTCACAACGTTGAGAAAATTGGGCTTCAACCGGACGAGTCTGGGGCTACAGGATTTTGACGCCGAAGTGCAGGATGCCTCCGGTCGTATTCAGACCGAAAACGAAACGAGACATGCCATTGAAACCTGCCGCGCTTTGGGATTTTCCAGTGTCAACGTTGATCTGGTTTATGGCCTTCCCAGACAGACGCCAGAGAAGTTTCAGTCCACGCTTAAAAAGGTTCTCTCTTTGAATCCTGATCGCATCGCCCTTTTCAACTTCGCCTATGTGCCGTGGTTACACGCGCATCAGAGAAAAATTTCCGAGGGCGATTTGCCCGGTGGTTGGACCAAACTGGAAATGTTTTGCACGGCGATCGATATTTTTCAGAATGCCGGGTACGATTTTATCGGCCTTGATCATTTTGCCAAACAGGGAGACGAACTTTTAAAAGCCCGTCGCGAGGGGACGATGTATCGCAATTTTCAGGGCTACACCACCAAGGCCCAATGCGACATGCTGGCCTTTGGTGTCACCGCGATCGGTTATGTTGACGGGGCTTTTGTGCAGAACGCCAAAAAATTGAAGGACTATGAAGACGCCATTTCTCAAAAAGGATGGGCAACCTGCCATGGGATGAAATTAAGTGGGGATGACCTGAAAAGGCAGTGGGTCATTCGTGAAATTTTTTGCCATCAAAAAATAGACAAGAAAAAATTCGATGGTGATTTTGACCTCTATTTTGAAAAGGAAATAAAAAGTCTGGAGGTTTTGGAGCAGGACGGCATCGTCGCTTTGGGCCGGGATCAAATTACAATCACACCATTGGGGCGGTTCTTTCTAAGAAACGTCGGCATGGTTTTCGACGCCTACTTCAAAGAGGGTCAAAAGAAGTTTTCAAAAATCATTTAAAAATCAGACTCTTTTTTTCCAGGCAGAAATAAGAACGCCGGCGATAATAAAAAGACCGCCACTCCATATCCAGGAGACAGCGGGTGTCAGCAAAATGCGGAAGGTGGCTTGCTCTGTGGCGGGGTCAAAGGCCATGAGTGTCAGGTAAAGATCATCTACTATGGTCGAGCGGATAGCAGGGGAACCGATCGGTTCGCGGCTGTTGGTGTAATAATTGAGCGTTGGTTTTAAAAACCCGATCGGATTTCCATTTTTTGAAATAAGGGCCTGGGCCACGATTTCAAAACGCTGCGGTTTTTCCCTCGCAAAAAGATTGTCGAGTTGAATGCCATAATTTCCAATTTGCAGGGTCTCCCCCTTTTTCAGGGTAACCTGTAGTTCTTCCTGATAACTGCCAGAAAGAGAGATGCCGATGGCGATGACAATGATACCGATATGAGTGACAAAGCCGCCATAACGTCTCGGGTTGATCGAAAAAATTTTCAGAACAGATCTGTTTTGACGGGCTATTTGACCCATTTCTATCAGCATGATGCTCAAAGAGAGAGTTGAGAAACCGATGGTGGTCAGCACAAACCCTTTTTGAATGCCCAGAGCAAAAGCGCAGACAACGGTGACAATAGCCAATAAAAAAGGAGGTAATAAAATTTTGGAAAAGAGCGTTTTCGCGTCGGCTTTTTTCCACGGTACTGCAGCGCCCACCCCCATCAGCAGAATAATGGCCAAGGCCAGCGGGACGGTCATCTGATTGAAGAAAGGCCCGCCCACCGTCACCTTGATTCCTTTGAGGGCCTCCACAATGAGAGGATAGAGTGTTCCCAATAAAACGACGAAACAGAAAGTAACGAACAAAAGATTGTTGAAGAGAAAGAAAGATTCCCGGCTTAAAGGATGATCGAGTTTTCCGATGCTTTTAAATTGGGGTCCTTTCCAAAGTAACAGCGCTGTGGAAACGATGAGTGTTACTGCAATGGCCATCAGAAAATAGTGGCCGATGCCCGACTCACTGAAGGCATGCACACTCTCAAGGACGCCACTGCGAGTCAGAAAAGTTCCGAGGAGGGTGAGCAGAAAGGTGACAATGATAAGAAATAGATTCCAGATTTTGAGCATGTCGCGGCGTTGTTGCACCATGATAGAATGAAGAAAAGCGGTGGCGGTGAGCCACGGCATGAAGCTGGCGTTTTCAACCGGGTCCCACGCCCAATAGCCGCCCCATCCCAGCACGGCATAGGACCACCATCCGCCCAGAATAATGGCAACCGAGAGAAACATCCAGGCGAGCAGTGTCCATCGACGGGTGACTTCGACCCAACTGCGGGTCAGGTCGCCTGTAACCAGTGTGGCCACAGCAAAAGAAAATGGAATACTCATGCCGACATAACCCAAATACAGCATGGGGGGGTGTATCGCCATGAGCCAATGATTTTGCAGTAAAGGATTGGGACCGGGGCCATTGTCGGGAACAGGAAATACCGTTTGAAACGGGTTCGCCGGAATGGCCAGCACCATATAGAAAAAAAGACCGATGGCAAAAAGAGTGATGGCCACCCACGGCATCCATTTTTCAAAATCGTTTCGATAATGATAGAGGCAGGCGGCAGTGTAGGCCGACAAGATCCATCCCCATAAAAGAATCGAACCCTCCAGAGAACTCCAAAGAGAGATGGCGGCAAAAAAGCGCGGCGTTTCCACTGCGCCAACATGCGCCACATAGCTGACGCTGAAGTCGTTGGTGAGCAGGGCATAGACCATGCTTAAACTGGCCAGCGTCATGGCAAAAAAATTGAAATAGGCAAAACGGCGAAAACCTTTTCCAAAATAGGCAGAAATAATGCCAATCAGGCAGGAGGCCAAACTCGAATAAATTAAAATGTTTCCAAAAAGATTGATATTCATCGCGGCACTATTGCACTAAATCTTTATAAAGAATAGCAGGCTTTTCTCCTTCTTGCGGAGGGCGGTATTCATTGGAGTGTTTGACCATCAATCTTTCAGCTTGAAAGGTCCCCTGTGCCAGCAATTTTCCTTCAAGCACAACCCCCATTTCATCTTGAAACATCTGTGGAGGCGTCTCTTCGCTCACGATAGGAATTTCATGGGTGCCATCGGTAACAATAAAATGAAGCACGGGTGGAGATGGTTTCCAGTCGATCGTCCCCTTTTTCACCGTTCCCCCCAAACGGACCGAACGGCCAAAAGCATGGTCTCCCTTGGCCAACAATTCTGTGGGGGTGACAAAATAGACGATGTTTTTCTCGAGCTTGCCGAAAAGAAGAAAGCCGATCGACCCCAAAATAACGACCAGACCCAAAATTATGCCGATTCTTTTTTGCATTGTTTGATCCTTATAAAAAGTGAAATGGCGTAACCTGCCAAAACAATCCATGTCAACGCATAACCGGCTACCACAAATTCCTGTCCCCCTTGTATGACGCCTGTCATATTTTTTCCTCCATTCTCTTGTCTTCGAGTTTTTCGCGGCTCCTGCTTAATTGAAAACGATAATAGATGAAGGAAATGAGCACCAGAAGAAAGGCAATCGCACCCAGCCGCAAGCTCATCACCATCTGCGGATCAACTGTTGAGGGAGAAGATTGCACCTGATGGAGCGTGCGCCACCAGCGAACCGACATATAGACAATGGGGACGTTTAAGAAAATAATCACACCCAGCGGAGCACTCAAACGGGCTCGCCGGGTTCTATCTTCAATAAACCCGCGAAAGGTCAGATAGCCGACATACAAAAAAAGCAGAATCGCCGTGGTGGTGAGCCGGGCATCCCATGTCCACCAGACCCCCCAGGTCGGTTTTCCCCAGATGGAGCCCAGGCAGAGTGTCAGTGCGGTCAGAGTGCAACCCACTTCTGCCGCAGAGCTGGCAAGATGATCCCAGAAAATATTTTTGCGGAACAGATACATCAGGCTCGCGATGAAGACGACAAAGAAGGCGATGAAAGAATTCCATGCGGCGGGAACATGCACATACATCAGCTTTTGCACCTCACCCATGAGTGAATCGGTTGGCGAATGAAACAGTCCCCAGTATTGGGCGAACAGAAAGAAAGCCACCACAAAGAGTATCCAAATTTTTTTCATTTATGCCTCCATTAACGGTCCAATCACCAAAAGAGTAGCCGATAAAAAGACGGCATCAAATACAACCAGCATTTGAAGCCACGACTGCAACTGATTGATCAGCGATTCTTCAAGCGAGAGTTGTGTCGCATAGACCGCCGCCAAAAGCAAGGGAGTGAGCATCGGAAAAAGGAGTAGCGGAAGCAGGGTGGCCTTCGCTTTTGTTTTGGCGATAAGGGCCGCGTAGAAAGTTCCCAGCGTGGCCACACCCAGAATACCCAGAAAAAAGGTCAGGAAGAGAGAACCGATATTTTGCGGCGCGGGCAGGTTAAACAAAATAGTCATCAATATCATCACCAAAAAACCCACCAGTGCGATGAAAATAAAATTGGTCAGCAGTTTTCCCAAAAACGTGGCGTGATGGCTTCGGGAATACAAAAGAAGATGGTCGAAACAACCCTCTTCCATTTCGGATTGATAGGATTTTTCCAATGCCAGAATGGCGCTGAAGAAAACCACGAGCCATAAAAGTCCCGGAGCCATTTTTTTAAGAAGTGTTGGGTCGGTGCCGATGGCAAAACTGAAAAGAAAAATAATGATGGCGCTGAAAAAGAAAAGGGTGTTGAGGATCTCTCTTTTTCTCAATTCAGAGAGAAGATCTTTGTGGCAGATGGCATAGAGAGCCCGCAGGAATTTCATAGAACAATCTCCCCCGGCATCTCTTTGACGTTGCCAAACCAGGCCAAATGCCCTGCATTCAAAACAAGCGCTTTGTCACACAGGGGCAAGACCTCCGGATGGTCGTGAGAGGCCAGCACAACGGTAATCCCTTCCCGTTTCCATTCCGCAATCAGCTTGTTCATCAGGATTTTGCCGATCCGGTCGAGGTTGGTGTGGGGTTCGTCGAGCAGAATCAGCTCGCAAGGCATCGATAATATTTTGGCCAGCGCCAGGCGCTTCCGCATGCCGGTGGAAAAAGAGCCGACCGGTTTGTCTTTCAATCCCGCCAGCCCGACTTGGGCCAACACCTCCTCCATACAATGAAGCGAAATTTTTTCGCCACGCATATTGGCGGCAAATTTCAAATTCTCCCCGGCGGTGAGTGTTTTATAAAGCCCCAATTCATGGCCCAGCCATTGCATTTTTTTGCGGATGGCACCAACCCCTTTTTGAAGATTGTGCCCCAAAATTTCGCCCTCACCTGCGGAAGGCGAAAGAAGGGTGGCCATAATTTTAAGCAGTGTCGATTTGCCGCAACCATTGGGACCCAGAAGGGCGATACATTCACCGGACTTTGCCGAAAAATGGATATCCTTCAGCGCCCATTTGGAAACATAGCGATGACGAATTTTTTGGAGTTCAATAGTCATTGTTACAATGGATTTGTGTTGAGCGGAGAGGGATTGTCAAGCAGAGGTTAAGCAGGTATTTTTATTCTCCACCCATCGGCCACCGCTTGCACCGCTTTTTTGAGGTTCGGAAAAGATGTTTCATTGAGTTCTGTGAGAATAGCAACCCTTTCTTCCACCGGTCTGACTTTCAAAAGCTGGTGAAGATAATAGGGTAATTGTTCACCAAAACCGTCGGTGCAATCCAGATATTCCAGCATCAAATAGGTCGCCTCCATATAGCGACGCCCCAGATATCTTTCCGGTTCCGCCAACGCTCCTGTGTTGCGCCCCTTCCAAACAACACGCTCAATATTTTTTCTGACAGTGGAAGAATTTAATAATCGCCTTAAATCTTTGGCGCGCGAAAGCCGAGCCAAAAAGAGATCTCTGGCATCATCACTTTGCCCCTCAAAAAAGTTTTTTTGAATCGCTTCAAAAACGGTGGCGATGACCATTTCATGAACAGAGTCCTTAGAAGCGGTTTTGCTCATCAGTATTTCAAGGCGATGATGGAGGCGTATTAGCCTCACTTCCAAAAGACTCAAATCCTTCTCTTTAAACAGGCCTTGCACCGTCTTTTTTGCCTCGTCCTGAAGCATTAGAAGCGGTTTTGTGGAGGGTTTTTGTAAAATCATCTGAAAGTGGGCCCAAAGTGCCGCCCATGTTTCAGATAGTTTTTCCAATTGCGGGTGTAAAAGAATTCTTCGAATAGCCTGGGGGATCCTCTCCTCAAACGCATTCTGAAAGGTCTCGAAATAGACCGCCATGTCGGAATCGACTGCGCACAAAGTTTTGTCCGTGGCGAGAACGGCCGCAAGAATCTTGTTCATCATGGGAGTGTCCAACATCCACCCTAAAAGGTTGTCTGTGAGCCATTTTTCAAAAGAGAGTCGAATGAGAGATTGATACTGTTCCCCTTTCATTTCTTTCTCCAAAAGGGCTAAAAAAGTGGCCCACAGATTCAGGCTTGTGGGATCTACATAAAGCTCTTTGGTAAAAATGGCTCTGAATTGTTCCTCGTATTTTTGAAGAGGGGGATGTTTTGAAAACAGGACAATCGCATTGCAAATCCACAAGGCTTTTGAATTGCCGCGGTTTGTCTCCTGAACCATGCTGGAGAAAAGTTCCTCGCGCCTTGTCTGATATTTAAATGCAAAATCAGGTATTTCATCCCACTTTCTGTCATGGGCCAGTTGTTCCAGTTTTTGAATGGCCGCGGCATTGTGTGTTTGCCATGCGGTCAATAAGGTATCGAGAATTATCCGTTGAAAATCGTCGGTGTCGAAACCGTTTCTTTGGAGGAAAACTTCCAGAACCCCCACCTTTTTAAAATCGTAGGCGGGATCGAGCATGGCCTGAATAATGGCGTGGCCAAACCAAGGTTCCTCTTCCTCTTTTGCTCCGATGAGAACCTGTATGCGATCAAAAAGAGTTTCCATTCTGGCATCGCTTTTCAAAATCACCCCCTTTAAAATTCGCGCCGGAATTTCAGCCTTTATTTCCGGAACCAGATCCTGAAAACGGGGGAGAAAACGGGTTTGAATGACTGCCGCGACATGACTAAAATGGGGCATGTCCAGATAGCCTGAAATAAATTCCTGAAACAGGGACTCCCAGAAAGCGTGAATATCCCCCCTGCCTCTAAGAATGGAGTGAATTTCAAAAAGATCGCCCAGAAGAATATCCGATTTTTCCCCGTCGAGCGCTTTTGGAAAATGGACATCGACAGGTTTGTGCCTTAAAAAAAGAGCGTTCATTTCACGCGTGGCATAATCGGTATTTCCATCGTCCGGTTTTGGAAGCCCCACTTTTTGGGAGCGAACCCCCGGATCTTTTTCAAAGGTCGGGAGAATTGGGGTGATCGAGAAGCCGGGAGGAACACTTTTTCTGCCAACCTGCGGACCCGGTGCCGCCGCAAAAAGACGGGGTTGCATGGGAATGGGGTGAAGTGTGTCGATAAACAGTTTTGTCCAGAGTGGAAGTGGAGAAGAGACGACAAACAATGATTGCGACAAATCCGTTTCTGTCTGTGCGAGCGCTGTTTCCCCAAGATTCGCCATTTGAACGGCCGAGACAAAACTGGGGATGTTTGTAAAATCGATTGTGGCCATGGTCAGATTTCCACTTTATCGTCGGAGAGGGGCACTCGTTCCGGCAAAACAGCATTGGGAAGATAGAGATGTGGGGGAGCCACTTCATATGTTACCCATTCAGGAGAGATAGAGGTCATGCTTCTATCTTCTTTTCGATGATAAACGCTTTGTGCCAGTATCTCCCCACTTGTCCCCTGCAGAGCAAATTCCAAAACGCCCTCAAAATCGAGATATTTTATAAACCCACCAGCCAGCCAGCTGTCCAGCAGAGATTGAAAATTGTCCGCCGATATTTTACCCCCGGGGAGTTGAGGTATGACCATCGTCATTTTTTAAAGCCCATCTCTCCTGGCAACAATCAAAATGGCCTGCTGTAAAAATTGTTGCCACAATTGCAAATTCACCAACACCGCCAGTTGTGGATCCATATAGACAAAGGCCCCAGTCTTATTTGTTTTTTTACGCATGGCCAGCAGATGAAAATGCCTGTCATCGATGTTAATTTCCAGAATATCCCAACGACGGCCTTCTTTGTCCCACATGAAAATGCGGACCGCATGTTCTTTTCGCACGACACCATAGTTGATGATCCCGGAGCTATCGGCATTTTTCAAAATAACCCAGAAAACCTGACGCAGAGGAAAACTCTCGGGATGATTGGTGGTCAGAGCAAGAACAAGCGGCCAGGTGATCGCCAGAGGATTTTGCACGAGAGGTTTATTTTGCGCCGGTTTATCCAGCGTAATGACGAGTCCCTCCGCCATTCTTCCCGAGGCCATATTTCTTTGAAGACGCCTGGCCAGCAGATTCATATTATCTGGATTCAAAACTTCCTGTTCGGAAAGTGAAAGTCGATAGAGTGGCCTGCCAAGACCCATTGCAAAATTTTGCACCGCCGAATGAGCCGGATCAAAACGAATTTCCCAATGGACGATTTGTGTCTCGGTAAATTTTGTCTCGATGGCGGCTTTGAGTGCCGCAAACCATTTTGAGTCCACTTGTGAAGCGATGGCCGAAATATCGAGAGAGATAATTGCTTTGCGGGGCTGTCTGGCGGTGACATACCAGGTGAAAAGATCCATTGCCACCGCCTCTGGATTCAAATCTTTTACTTTCAACGTCAGACCCTTGGTGGAGGGGGTGCGTGTTGCTTCCGGGGGAGTGGTAGGCGCTTGTGGGAAAAGGGCGTCAGGCTTTGAAAGTCCGGGCCCGATAGTGGTGTCGGCGGCACGCCAAAGGGCGCTGGTGTTTGACGGTAATCTGCCTGCAACAGCTTCAATCATCCAAGCCGGTAATGTCGCGTCCACAATGGTATTTTGGAAGCCCTCTCCCTGTGCAAAAGGAAGCGTCAGGGGATTTGGAATGAGGGTCCCCAAAAAATTGAGAGGCAGTATCAATCCCATAGGTTCAATAGCTGTATCGGTCCCTTCATAAAAAAGTTGCGTGCAATAAGCAACTTTTTTTGAGATTGGACGATAAGATTTATAGTATGAGCATAGCCACATTAACCCAATCTGCCGCAGGTGTTTTAATGAACCAGAGCGCTGTGGCCGCCGCACTGACTTATGTTCCTGTCGGTCAGATGGGTTCCGGTGCGGAATTGCTGGGCCAGTGTATGGCCCAGATCAATGTCTCTCATGGCGATGCTTTTATCAGCCAGCTTCATCTTTCGCGCCGTCTGGTCCGGGCTGGCGAGTCTTGGGATGCCACTCTGGCGCAGTATAGTCTGGGTCAGATTGGACAAAAAGTTCCCAAAAACCATTGGGCCTCTCTGGTAAACCAGTTTGTGGACCTGCATATCCAGGAACGATTTGTGTCTCCCGATGATTTTTTAACCCGTCAGAGTGAAAGCCTTTCCCGTCTCGTCTCCCCAACAATAAATCGCGGCTCCCATTGGAGACTTATGAATGGAGGAGATTCGAACCGGCAGGAAATTGAAACGGCCCTGGCTCCTTTGCAGCGCCGACTTCAATTTAAAAAAGAAAAATTCGATCCGATGAATGATGATGTCGTCGCCGAGCTTTTGAAAGGTCATTTGACGCGCTATCGCGAATTGCTTCAGCCAGTGGCACGATCAAATATGGGGATCGCTGAAAATATCGGCAACGATCCGAGAAGGCCTTTGCAGCAGGATTTTGTCTGGGGGCATGAAGGGATGCTGGCGGATGGGACGCCGGTTGTTGTCTCTATTGTGGCCGACGGCTTTGGTCCCGACGGTCATAAAGTCAGCCAATCTGCGGCAGAATCTTTTTCCAAGCGTTTTTATCATCTGATGCTTCTGGAGCCGACCCTCCCTGTTTTAACAATGATTGCCCATGCCCTTCAGTTCGCCGACGAAAATGTTTCCAGATTTTATCCGAATGGCGGCACCACCTTTTGTGCGTTTGTGCAGGTCGGCACCGAACAATACTTTATCAATATTGGCAACTCGCGTGGCGCCTTTCTCTCCGATGATCTCGATTGGACTGAGGTTGCCATAGCTCAGTCGGTCGATGATGGAAAACCGCTCCGTTTTTTGGGCTACCCATCGGCCAAGCAGGAAACAAATTCCTTTTTTCTTCCCTATCCCGATATTTTTGTGAAAGATCCGCGTGTGGGTGGTTTGGTTTATCTCGCCTCCGATGGATTATCTTGGGCAGATGATTTTGATGCCCTTTCGGTTCTGACAAAATCATCCAGTTTTGAAGCCGCCGCCCGTGCCCTGATCGCGCAGGCTTTGCAACCGGGCAGAAGAACTGAAAATATGGCCGTCTCCCTGATCCGCGTCCGTGCAATTTCCAGTTGAAATACTCTCTCCTTGGGACTAGAAGGGCCCCATTCCAAAGGAGACTTTCATGCAATCTGTCGAAACTACAAAAGAAATGGTGGCCCTCTCGTATGCTCGCATGCGACAGAATCTGGAAGTCGTTCGCCAGAGATTAAACCACCCCTTAACGCTCGCTGAAAAAATTGTTTATGGTCATCTGGAAGATCCCCAAAATCAGGAATTGAACCGCGGCAAAAGTTTTCTGTTTTTGCGTCCCGATCGCGTGGCGATGCAGGATGCCACCGCGCAGATGGCGCTGTTGCAGTTTATGACGGCCGGTCGCAAACAGGCGGCGGTGCCGACAACGGTTCATTGCGATCATTTGATTCGCGCGCAGGTGGGGGCCCAGAATGATTTGATGGTGGCTTTGCAGGAAAATTTTGAAGTCTACGAATTTTTGCAAACCTGTTCACAAAACTACGGCATCGGTTTTTGGAAGCCCGGCTCCGGCATCATCCATCAGGTGTTGTTCGAAAATTATGCTTTTCCGGGCGGGCTGATGATTGGCACCGATTCACATACCCCCAATGCGGGCGGTTTAACGATGGTGGCGGTCGGTGTGGGTGGGGCCGATGCGGTCGATGTGATGGCCGGCATGCCGTGGGAAGTTTTGGCGCCAAAATTTGTAGGCATCAAACTGACCGGCAAGTTGAACGGCTGGACCGCACCGAAAGATGTGATTTTAAAAGTCTGCGAAATTTTGACTGTGAAGGGTGGCACCAATAAAATCATCGAATATTTTGGGGACGGTTGCGAATCGATTTCAGCCACCGGCAAGGGGACCATCACCAACATGGGGGCCGAGCTGGGGGCTACCACTTCGATATTTCCCTACGACTCACGCGCTCGCGATTATCTGAACGCCACGGCACGCGGTGACTTGGCGGCACTGGCGGATCAGAATATGGACCTTTTGACAGCCGATGCCGAAGCGCTGGCCTCGCCGGAAAAACATTTCGACGAAGTTTTTGAAATTGATCTCTCCACGCTGGAGCCGCATGTGGTGGGGCCGCACTCTCCCGACGTCTCCCGTTCCATCTCCAAAATGAAGGAAGACGCTGAAAAAAACAAATATCCGAAAGAAATTCGCTATGCGTTGATCGGCTCCTGCACCAATTCTTCTTACGAAGATATCGAACGCGCGGCCGATGTGGCACGACAAGCGGCAGAGCATGGCGCCAAAACAAAAATTCCGTTGATGGTGACACCCGGTTCTGAACAGGTTTTTGAAACGATCCGCCGCGATGGCCAACTGGCCGCGCTGGAAAAAATAGGGGCCAATGTTTTGGCCAACGCTTGCGGGCCGTGCATAGGCCAATGGAAGCGCGAAGATCTAAAACAAAACGAGATGAACACGATCATCACTTCTTATAATCGCAACTTTCCGCGCCGCAACGACGGCAATCCGCAGACGCTGGCTTTTATTGCTTCACCCGAGCTGGTGGTGGCGATGAGTCTGGGGGGCACACTCGATTTTAATCCCCTGACAGATGAAATTGAAACAGACGGAAAACGATGGAAGTTGAAACCGCTGGCCAAGGCAGACGACATTCCCAAAAAAGGTTTTGTCCGTGCGGCCAAGGGTTATGTGGCACCGGCCCAAGATGCGGGTGAGGTGGCGGTGCAGGTCAACCCCAAGAGCGATCGCTTGCAGTTGTTGGCGCCGTTCACACCATGGGATGGAAAAGATTTCACCGATTGCCCTATTCTTCTTAAAGCCAAAGGGAAATGCACGACCGATCATATTTCACCCGCAGGGCCGTGGTTGAAATATCGCGGGCATCTTGATCATATCAGCGACAACATGTTTCTGGGAGCGACGAATGCCTTCACCGGAGAATCGGGAAAGGGGAAAAACATTCTGACCCACGAGACAGAAAAAACATTTTCCGAAATCGCGCGCGACTACAAAACCAAAGGTTTAAATTGGGTGGTGGTGGGTGATGAAAATTATGGCGAAGGTTCTTCACGCGAACACGCGGCCATGGAACCCCGCTTTTTAAATGGCGTGGTGATTATTGTGAAAAGTTTCGCCCGTATCCACGAAACGAACCTCAAAAAACAGGGGATGTTGCCGCTGACTTTTGCGAACCCGGCCGATTATGACAAAGTGCAGGAGGAAGATCGCATCTCTATTCTCGGCCTGACCCACTTTGCCCCGGGCCATTCTTTGGAAGTGGTATTGCACCATAAAGATGGCCACGAAGATCGCTTTTTAGCCAACCACTCTTTCTCGGCCGAACAGATCGTCTGGTTTAGGGCCGGAGGCGCACTGAATTTAATCAAACAACAGGTGGGGACTTAAGTAGTTATACGTTGACTTAAATGTTTTTGGAATGTTAACGTATAGTCATGGAAATCGATATTGCCGTTCGAACCCTCTTTGCAGAATTCCAGGAAGCTGTTTTCAGGCGTTTTGAGCTGGAACATCCACCAGATGAAAGCGGAACGTTTGTCAGCAAAACCCTTAAAGGCAAAAAATACTGGTATGGTCAGCGCTATGTCGATGGCAAAATGGTCCAAAAATACCACGCTCCCTCTACGCCCCAAAATGACCACGATATTTTTAATATCCGCAAGGATCGGCAGGGGAAAAAAATATTATTAAGAAAATTGTTGGCGGATGAACAAAACAGGGCGGCTATGCTCAAGCGTGGCGGACTTCCGATTTTGGATCCGCTTACCTCTTCTGTTTTGAAAGCACTTTCAGATGCCCTGCTTATTTATAAGGGGGGTGTTTTGGTTGGGTCTTATGCTTTTTGGGCTTATGCCGGTATGTTGGGACAGCGCTTTGAAGGGGGACTTTTAAAAACACTGGATATCGACATGGCCTTCGATCCGTTAGTTGCCATGCCACTGGAGGTTCCCGTCTCTCTGCTTAAATTGCTGAAATCGGTGGATGAACACTTTCGAGAGGTTCCCGGTTTTTTGCCCAAATATTCTCCCCATTCTTATATTGGACTTCATGGCTTGCGCGTGGATGTTTTGGCCCCTCTAAGGGGTAAACATCGTGGCAGTGTTCGGCTCGAAAAAATTATTGGAGCCGCGGCAGAGCCGGTTCGGTTTCTCGATTTCTTGATGAAAAAATCTGTTTCAGCGGTTTTGATCGGCCCGGGTGGCGGCATTCCGGTAACGGTTCCGCATCCGGCACGATATGCCGTGCACAAGCTGATTGTGGCCGCCAGAAGGCCGGTTACTGAATCGTCCAAAAGAGCCAAGGATATTGCACAAGCTGGAACTTTGATTGATATTTGTCTTAAAGAAGAACCTGCGGAATTAAAAAACGCATTTCGGGAGGCGCAAAAAGAGGGAAAAAAGTGGCGAGCCTATTTATTGCAAAGTCTCAAACGGCTTCCAACCGAAACACAAGCCGCATTGTCGGTTTGATTACCACCCCACCAGCGGCGGCAGAGGGCAAAAAATATTGCAACAATTTCAAGATGTTAAAATCTTTTCAAAATTTGAAGCAACTTTTCCATCTGCCATGCCGATAACTAAACCAGAGGCAATTTAAGAAAGGATGTATTTATGGGATTCGGAACAACGAAAATTGGAAAGTCTGCATCAGTAGAGGTTGCCGCTCCAGTCGACGAGACGGGGAAAACTTCTGGGGGAAAAGGGGCAACGGCACCGGATTCGTTTCGATTTCCGACGCCAGCAGAGAAGCAAGTAGCGCAGCATGATGAAACGGTGAGACTTGCACAGATTTCTAAGTGCACTTCTATGGCAATAAGACTTTCAACAATAGATCCAGAGGCGGCATTAAATATGCTACAAAATTGCAAGTCGCAACCAGACCCGATTTTAAGACTTTTTGGTTCTGGAGAGTTAAAAAAGTAACAGAATTTTAAAAAAAAGGAGAATACGATGTCAAACATATACCCCCCAAAGATTAACAAAGTGTTTACACCTTCCAAGTTGGAAACAGAGGTCGAAGCCGCTTTGGGAATTTCACTTCCCGATGGGGCCAAAATGACCGTCACCAATGAAGGTGGCATCCAGGCAAAAGCTTATGATGCGACGGGAACAATGACCGAGTGGGAAGTTGGGTCCAATGGAGATCAATATTTTTCCAAAGATTGTAATTCTTGGGGCTTGGAATCCATGCGCGCGGTTAAATCACTTGAAGGTGATGTCACCTATGAACCCTCCTGCAGAAATGCCCAGCATGTTCTTCAAAGTAAAAGTGGTCCTATCGGCCTCGACAAATTGGCCAAGGCCAAAGCGCTGATTCTCAAAGGGATGCCTGAAGCTGTCATCGTTCAAAAGGGAGACACTCTCTCCGGCATTATTCGCGAAAAAATGGGAGTGAGTGTTCAAGAATCAGGTCCTATGGCCGAAGAGGCGGCTCGCCAATCGGATATGGAGATCTATACCTTTGAAGGTTGGGCCGATGAAAATGGTGTCAGTGTGGCGAAGCTTCGCGAACAGATGGAAAAAGCCGGCTTCAAGGGAGATGCCGACAAACTTCACTTTGTAAATATCGAAGCAGGTCAGGTGGTCAGCTTCAAAGAACTCCCCGACGGAAAAATGGAAGTGCGCGTCTGGAAAGATATGCAGGCTTTTCAAGGGGCTTACGCCGATTCACGGGATAATAATGGACCGTTTGTATCCTCTGATTTGAACTATGAGGAGATAATCTCGCTAGAAAAGTCGATTAACATCATGCTAGAAAAGGAGTATTCTAGAAAAAATAAAATAAATCTTACGCCTTTCCTCGAGAAATTTGTGGATAGCATCATAAAGAACTCAAAATATTAGGCAGAAGGCCAGCCACATAAATTGTAAATAGGGATTACCAGCTCACCAATGGTGGCAGGGAGCAGAGGATGGCTTCGGGGTTGCCGCCCGATTCGAGGCCGAATTTTGTGCCGCGGTCATAGATCAGGTTGAACTCGACGTAGCGCCCGCGCTGTTTCAGTTGTGTTTCACGGTCGGCCTCGGAATAAGGCTCAACAATTCGCTTCTGGTAGATCGGAATGATTGCTTCCAGAAAATGGTTTCCCACCGAACTCCACATTTTAAAATCTTCTTCCAAATTGCCGGTGTTGTAGTGATCAAAGAAAATGCCACCCACACCCCGCTCCACACCATAATGTTTGATCGTGAAATATTCTTTGGCCTGGCGTGAAAAAGTTTCGTAAATATTTTTGCCAAAAGGGTCGAGCACTTTTTTGGCGATGGCATGAAAATGTTTTGTGTCCTCAATGAACGGAAACCCCATCGGCGTTAAATCAAAGCCGCCGCCGAACCATTTTTTGTCGGGCGTTTCAATATAGCGCAGATTGAAATGGGCGGTCGGTGCTTTGGGATTCTGCATGTGGGTGATGAGGCTGACGCCGGTGGCCATGAAGGGGCCTTTTGCATCAGAACCGGGAAATTTGTCTCCCTCCACTTTCGAAAAATTGACCGCCGCCTTTTCAAACACCTCACCGCGAAGCACCGCCATCTCACCGCCCCCTTTGCCTCCCGAATAATTCCAGGGTTTGCGCTCAAAGCGGCCCTTTGTTTCCAATTTTACAAAAGCCTCCATGAAAGTTTCACGCAGGTTTTTAAGATAGGCGATTGTTGTATTCATAAATTGCGGACCAACAGGCGAAGCAGTCTCCTGGACCATTTGCCGTAGGGAAACCACCAGAATTCTTTTTTGCGGCAAAAGGGGAGTGAAAATCGGTGATTGAGAGTCGTCTTGGAACGGGTGAACTGGAGGAGCCCTTCAGCCGAATGGCGCGTTCCCAAACCGGAATTTTTCCAGCCGCCAAAGGGGGCATCCAACACCATAAATTGAGCCATGACATCGTTGATTGCAACACTTCCGGCCTCCAATTTTTTCGCCATTTTAAGCCCCGTTTTGCGGCTCTCCGTGAAAATATAAGCACTCAAGCCACTCCCGCTTTTGTTGGCCAGTTCGATGGCCTGGCCGACAGAATCGAAAGTGGTGATGGGCAACAGCGGGCCGAACGCTTCTTCCTGAAGCACGCGCATGGAGGGATCGGTGTTTGTTAAAATGGTCGGGCCTTTTTCTTTTTGATCGGTCTGCCAGGCAATCGTTGCCCCTTTTTGAACTGCGTCTTCGATCAGGTCCGCCAGATGTTGTGGTGCGGCAGGCAACATGAGGCGGCTTAAATCATTTTCTTTCAAATTTTTGACGAGCCGCAATAATTCTTTCAAAAAAGGCGCTTCGACTTTTTTGTCGACCAGAATCCGCTCGACCGCAATGCAATGTTGACCCATGTGGGCAAAGCGTCCCCACAGCGCCGCCTGCGCCGCGCGTTCGATGTCGGCATCTTCCAGAATAATCATTGGTGCTTTGCCGCCCAATTCCAGAATGCACGGTTTTAAAAGTTCACCGCATCGCGCCGCCACTTTTCTGCCGACGGCGGTTGAACCGGTGAAAAAAATGCAATCGGCTTCTTCAACAAGTCTGGTTCCCTCTTCGGGCCCACCTGTCACCACGGTCAACAGCCCTTCGGGGAGACCGGCCTCTATGGCCAGCTTTGTGCCGAAGAGAGCCGAGCGTGGCGTCCACTCGGAGGGTTTGATGATGACAGCGTTGCCCGCCATCAGTGCCGGAATGGCGTCGCCGATCGTGAGGGTGAAGGGGAGATTGGAGGGGCCCAGAATGCCGACCACGCCATAAGGATAATGTTCGACATAAGCCTCTTTGTTTTTGAAGAGCCAATGGAGCGTGGCGCGGCGCGGGCTCAAAATTTTTGCGGCGTTCTTGAGATAATAATCGGCGGTGAGGAGAACAGCGGCCAGCTCAATGCCATAAGCCTCCATCTCCGGTTTGTCGGTATCGTTCTGGATGGCCTGAACAACGGCATCACAATTTTTGACGAGGAGTTTTTTGAATTTTTCAAGCCAGGCCGTGCGCTTGGCAATCGGAGTCAGGGCCCATTCTCTTTGCGCTTCGTTCTGCATAGATCAAAACTTTTTTGCGAGATTGAAGACGGCCGTTTCGGTGCCGCGGATGGAGCGACCTTTCCAGAGCATCACATAACCGCCGTTGACGCTCCAATTGCCTCCGAGTGGAACATCAGCCAGAAAAGGAGTGGCGATCACAAAGTTTTTGATGGTGCCGTCGCCCAGAGGACTCGCCAGATAATTGGCATCGACGCGGCTGGTCAGATCGTAATCGACCGAGATGCCGCCTTTGAGAAGAAAAGATTTATTTGCGCCGAGGTTGAGAATCAGCAGAGCAGTGTCTTGCACTGAAGGATTTCTTCTTTTGGGAAGAAAAAGTCCGGAGCCGACATAAGCGGTGTTGTTGATGCTGATAAGATCGATGACAGAGAGGGTTGTGTAGATGCCGACCCCGACATAATCGACGATCGGGTTCACAAACTTGCTCTTGTCCATGATAATGGGTGTGCCGGTCTGAAGCCAGCCGCCCATTGTGAGACTGGGTGTTACGATAAAATTGCCGCCGCTTCGGGCTTGCATCAGCCAGCCTTTGTTTGCGGGATACACTAGCGTGCCGCCCACCGTCTCCTGGCTCGATTGAAAAACAGCCGTTTCGACTTCAAGGAATATATTTTTAAGAGAGCCTTCTCCCAAACCGCGCGCATAGTTGAGGGTCTCCTTATACAGCTTTGCGTCACTCACCCCCGCCGCGCGTGTGTAACTGTCGGGAGGGCTCACCGCGCCCCAAAGCACACTCCCCCCGAGCATAATCCGCGATTCGCCCTCTTCCAAAAGCGGCACATGCGTCAACTCAAGGCTCAAAACGGGAGTGGTGAAGAGGAGAAAAGCTAAAAATAAAAATCGTTTCAACATGAACTCCCCTTATGACACCAAACTTCAGACTGGCCAAACATATAATTTTTTGTCATTTGTCATTGCGAGCGGAGCGAAGCAATCCCGGTTTTGCCCTCGTAGCTTAACGGATAAAGCACCAGCCTCCGAAGCTGGTGATACAGGTTCGATTCCTGTCGAGGGCACCAAAATAAAAATCACCATCAGATGGTTTTTATTTTGGTGTTTTTGCATGATGAGAACCAGTCGCCATTAGGCGACTCGGTTCGACGACGGGTGTCCGGCACCACCCCGAAGGGGTGGTGGACACCCTAGTACCCGTAGCGCGAATAGCGCGAAGGGTGATCCTGTCGAGGGCACCAGATAAAATTTATATTCCCTGTTTAATTTTGTCTTCGGTTCCACCTCCGGCGTGATCGATGGCATTTTTTGGATGGGCACTATCATTCAATTAAAAACAGTTCATAATATAAAATAAACAATAATAATATCAATAAGATATAATTAAATTAGATTAAATTTTAAATAGTGTGTATTCTTCAAGAATACGATTATTTAAAATTTGAAGCAACTTTTGGTTGGTACCTGACGATAATTAACTTAGAAAGGGCAAGATTTATGGAACCCATTTTTACATACACAGACTACCGGCAATTTTTGAGAGACAAGTATGGCGATCTCAAGGCGAAGAACGCCGCTTTTTCTTATCGTTATTTTTCGCAGAAGGCCGGGTTTTCTTCCCCCAATTTTTTGAAGCTGGTGATTGATGGCAAACGCAATCTCTCGCCGGAGAGCATTCATAAATTTTCGGAGGCCTTCAAGTTGGGCAAAAAGGAACAGCGGTTCTTTGAATTGCTGGTTCATTATGCCCAGGCTCTCGATCCGCACCAGAAGCAATATTATTATCAGCAGTTGTTGGAGTTTCCGACCTATCAGAAAGCGCATCATCTGGAGAAAGAGCAATATACCTATCTCTCGCATTGGTATTATCCGGTTATTCTGGAGATGGTTTCTCTTCCATTTTTCAAAGAAGACCCCGAATGGATTTCTGCCCAGCTTGGAAAAAAGATTTCACCCAAAGAGGCAAAAGATTCTCTCGATTGCCTCTTGGCGCTCAACCTTCTTAAAAGAGACGGAGCAAAACTGGTTCCGACCCATTCTGCGATGACTACGGGTGAAGAAGCGAGAAGTCTGGCCGCCTATTCTTTTCACGAACAGATTTTTGAGCAGGCCAAAGAGGCGCTCAACCAGCAGTCTCCTGATGAGAGAGAATTTGCCGCCATCACGATGGCCATCAGCGAAACGCAGTTAAAAAAAATCAAAGAGTTGATGCGCGATTTTCGCAAGCTGGTTTTGAATTATTTGTCGCAAGAGACCTCGCCGCCCAACGCCGTTTATCAGTTCAGCGCACAATTATTTTCACTGACGACGATTTCGAAGAATAAAAGGGAAACAAAGGGGGAGTAGAAAGGATGTTTATGAAGAAGGGAATGATTGTTCTGTTCGCGGCAGGTTTGGTGTTAGCGGGGTGTTCGGATAAAAATAAAGGAGGGTTGATCGTCCCCCCTGCCCCCCCTGTTGCGGGAATGGCCTATTATCTGGATTGTTTCGGCCATGAAGACTCGAATCCGGCGCCGAGTTTAAGTAAAACAAAAGATCCCAAGCATCTTGTTTCCGAGATGCGCAAAACGGTGCTGAATCGGCTGGATGCCATCATCGATTACAATGCCAACTACTGCAAAAATATTTTTAAAAAAGAGGTGCGCCAAAGATTTTCGTCTTCTATGCCGACTCTAAACGCGATGCCTTCCGCCTCTCCCAATGTGGCAGCTCCTTCTGCCTCTTCGAATGAAGCGCAACCGGAATCTTTCACCGGAACCAATCTGCAGGAGGCCGGTGTCGATGAAGCCGACCTGATCAAAACTGACGGCCTTCGGGCCTATTCGATCCACGGCAAAAAATTGAAAATCACCCGAGTGTGGCCGGCCGAATCTTTCGGTGCCGAGGGAGAAATTGAAATCAAGGGAGAGTCGAAATCACTTTTCTTGCTGGAAGCCAATAAGGTCGCTGTTCTTTCGCGTCTCAAAGATCAAACACAAGTGACTTTCATCGATGTTTCGAATCCTGCGGAGCCCAAAGTCATCAAGGAATCGAAATATTCCGGTGCATTGGTGTCAGAAAGAGCCGTAAACGGTTTTCTACATTTGGTTTTCAATGCGCCCATAATGGATTTCAACGAAAACTATTGGCTCAAAGATTCCGCACTTCCCAAATGCGACGGAAGTGACACTCCGGAAAACATTGCAGTCTACCGCAGTGCCTTGATGCGTTTGAAGGGTGAGAAGAAAAAAGAGATTGAAAGCCTCGATTTCAGTAAAATCACTAAAGTCCTTGCGCCATCAGTGGGGGCCGTCGCAGAATATTATTATAGTGCTGATACCTTCGGAGATTCGGTGGTTCGGGTGGTTACCCTCGATACCAAAAATATTCAAAGCCCTGAAAAGCAGACGTTCGTATTGGGGGGTGTTAATATGGTCTATGCTTCGTCCACCTCTCTATTTGCCGCAGATACCCAATGGTCCACGACTCGCATTCACCGTTTCGATATCGTCAAACAGCCCGTTTATACAGGAAGCACATCGGTGGATGGGCGTCTGATCAATTCTTTTGCTATGGGAGAATATAAAAATGTACTCCGTGTTGCGACCGATTTGGGTAACCGCACGCAATTGTCGACTCTCGACAGCAAGGATGTAAAACTGGGCCTGTTGGGGAAGGTGGAGGATATTGGGAAAGGGGAGGATCTTTATGCCGTCCGGTTTCTGGGCGATCGTGGCTATGCCGTCACTTTCAAAAAAGTGGATCCTCTTTTTGTGATCGATCTGGCCGATCCGAGAAACCCGAAAATCGCCGGCGAATTGAAAGTGCCGGGGTTTTCACAATATCTGCACCCCGTGGAAGATTCCCAGCTGATCGGTTTGGGAAAGGATGCTGATGATCAGGGGAGTTTCGCCTGGTTTCAAGGATTGAAGTTGTCTCTGTTTGATGTCAAAGAGGCGACCAGCCCCAAAGAGTTGCACGCCGTGGTGATCGGCGGACGCGGGACCGGATCGGAAGCGGCCTATGATCATCACGCGTTTACCTTCGATCTTTCACAGCGCTTGCTGGCAATTCCGGTCACCGTTTTCAAAGAGACTCAAGGTGGAGGTTCTTTCGGAGCGTTTGAATACAGCGGTCTTCAGCTTTACAAAGTCGGTGCGGAAAGAGGTTTTGAATTGATTGGCACGCTTAAATTAAGCGGCACCGATTTCTCTGAAGTAGATACCCCTTGGGGAAGGTCTTCTTATGAGAGTACCATACGGAGAAGTCTATTGATCGGGGATGCATCGGGAACGATGCTGGTTACCTACCGCAATGACGGCGTTGGATTGCACACATTGGATGAAAATTTGACCGAAATCGATTCAGTCCAGATGAATGAGGAGATGAGATGAAAAAAATATTTTTGGGACTTGTTGCGATATTATTATTGGCAGGGTGTCATGGCGGCAACGTCACCGATGTGGGAAATCCGACCAGCACCAATCTGCCCGAGTCAGCGACACAACAGGCTTTGGCAAGGCCATCGTTTCAACAATTGCTTGGAAATTTTGAGGTCAATAGTCCTCCCGACAGTAATGTTGTCGCAGGGTCGCCTTCTTCTTCCAGCACTAGCCCTTGCCAGTCCGATGTGTCGGCCATTCAGAAAATTTCAGCCGGCTCCGTTTCCAATCAGATTATTCTTGAAAATTTCTTTAGTTATTCTGCTTCGACAAAAAAAATCGTTGCCGATTACGACTCCAAGATGGGGCAGGTCTCGTTTAAAATTTCTGATAAGACGGTGGCCATGTCTTGTGCGGGGAGCGCTTTTATGGAGGGAGACATTCCCGTGATCGATTTTTCGTGCAGTGTCACCAAACCGGTGGTCAAAAATTGTTCCCTGTCTGTGGTGCAGGATTGAAGTTGGGGAGATAAAAAGCCACTCCCGATTCCAGGGCGGCGCGCTGGTCTTCGGGGGAGTCGCCGATAAAGACCACCTCTTCTTTTTTCAAATTCTGTTCGGTAATGAATTTTTTGATCCATTCCGCCTTGTTCACTGGGGCCCCTTGCACGGTGCGGAAATATTTTTTCATCCCCCGCCTTTCCAAAATGTGCAGAAGAATATCGTGCGGTGTGCTGGAGAGGAGGACCAGTTCTTTTGTCGGAAGATATTTGTCGAGAAATGCAAAAGCCCCCGGAATCTCTTTTGCCGCAATCACCTGTTCGGTGGTTTGGGAGGCATATCTCTCCAACATCTTCTTCTCTGTCTCGGCAGTATAGGGAGTTTTTAAAATATTTTCAAAAACATGCCGGAATTTTTCTTTGCGCGGGGTGTGGTTATTCCCCTTGCAATAGGCCATGATCTCTTCAAAGTGGGCTGAATGATTGGTGAAACATTTTTCAAATGCAGTTCGTTTGATGTCGTTCGAGTCGACCAGTGTGCCGTCGAAATCTAAAATGATCGTCCTGGCTTTTTCAATAATCTCTTTGTTCATCGGGATCCTTCGCGTTCGCTCAGGATGACACCCAGGGCGGTCTTCAAACACTCCTCCGCAGAGAGTCTTCCGTCGATGGCAATGTGCGGCAGGGGATTTTTTTCGCCGATGCGGTGGCGGGTGACAAATTCCTCCCATCCCTCTTCGGTCAGTTTTGGTTCGTCCCGCTTGAATCCCCTCTTTTGAAGGCGCACTTTGACCTCTTCTGCGGGAAGCTCGATTTCAAAAACAAAAAGTTGTGATCCTGATTTTTTCGCCAGATTCAAAACGCGGGGCCCCAAATCGGGATAATAAAAAAAGTTATGTGTCCAGGGGGCATCCAAAATGACAGTGTGGCCCAATTCCAGATTGGGGATGGCCAGATTGAGAAGAGTTTGATAAGCCGCCGGTTGAATGGTGGCCTGATATAAAGGACCGCGATCATTCGGCGAGAAGGCCTCATCAACGCAATCTTTGTCGATCAACACCGCCCGAATTTCTTTTGCGAGGTTTTTCGCCAGCGTGCTTTTGCCAGAGCCCGGTCGGCCGCAAATAAGTATGAGACGAGGTTTATTCATGCCCGGCGTTATTTCGTCCAGAGGACGTTTTGTCAACAGTCGTTTTGGCAGTTATTCGGAGTTTGAAGTAGTCTGACTGTCGAGAGCGTAAGCCGAATGGTTTTGAAAACCCTGCGAAAGACGATTTTATCGACCGGGGTTTAACAATAAAATCGTCGACAACGAGCGGTTTTCGCGGCATCAAGGCCAAGCTTTGCTGGGCCGCGAAGCATCGCCGAAGGCGGTGCGGAGTAAAACGACCCGCGAAAAGCCGCGTGGTTTTCAAAACCATTCGGCTTACGCTCTCTACGGTTAGGCCAAAAAAGCAGGCAACTTTTTTTTGATCCAGCCGATACGTTTGATTATGTCGATATCTTTTCCAAGGTTTTTATCCCATCGCGTTAAGCCCAAAAGTGAGGAGGCTCCGGCCCCCTTGCCCTTTGTTTCCAACGCGTTTCTCCCTCCGTTTGTCCCCGATGCCCTGATTCGCATTTATGCCCGGGCGGAAGATACCATTTACCCGCGCAATCCCCACTTTTTTTATGCCGAAAAAAATGGACTGCCAGTGGTGGAAACCCATTATTCACGGCAGTTTGAGCAGGGCATAAAGGCGGTGGATCGTCTGATCGCTTTTGCCAACACGCCGCTGGAGGGAAATGGGGAAGAAATTTTAAGTGAAAAGGTTCTTAAAAATATAGAGGCAGACATCGGTTTGGCCGAGGCTATGGCCAAGGGGGTGTTGGCCGAATACACCGAAAATGGGAATTATCAGCAAAGAGGGACAGAAATTTTTGCCAATCTGGCCTGGCGGATCAAGCGGGCCAGGGAACTCCTCGATATTCTCTATCAGAAAGTGGATGAAAAATTGGAAGCTGTCGGTGCCAAAACAAGACTTTCTCCCGATCAGCTGGAAGTGGAGCAGAACCGCCTCCTGTTCGAGCGTCTTGTCCGCGACAAAAATGAAAACATGTTTCAAGCCCATCAGTTTTTAAACGACATGAAAAGGCTCGGTGTGGAAGTGAGAGCAGATCGAGTCACTCTGGGCGTGGCCATTGTTGGCTTTGATATCAAATCACTCAATACGCTCGACCCGACCTATGAAACAGGCGACATCGCCATCGGCATTTTGAGAGCCAGAATTCAGGAAACTTTTGGCGATGCCTTCTCGATGTATGGCAATACCAAAATGCGCATCGTCGGTGTTTCCCGCGAGAGGCTCTCTGTTTTATGCCGCGAGATTGTGGAAAAGGTGAAGGCCGATCTGATGTCCAAAAACCTGAAGGTTAATATAGATTGGGATCGTGTCAAAATCGGTTTTTCGGCCGGTTTTTCTTCAGTTCAAATCCGTTTTGGAGATCTGGTTGAGGAGGCACAGGCCAATACGGTGCGCAAAGCCCTTTTGCCGCAGATCTCCGCCAGACTCACACGCGAAGCGGCGGAGAGACAAAGCGAAGCGGAAGATATTCAAAGAAACAAAAGAACGGTTTTTGAAATCTTCGGCGATCCGGTTCCGGCAAACAGCCGCAACAAGGGAAAGGGATATCAGCCGGAACTGAGGCCCCGGGGATTTTTTGTGAGGGGAAATGCTCCGGAGACACTGGTGAATATCATCGGCAGACCGCTTGAGAGCCTGCCGACGTTGAGACCCGAAGATGTTCGGTTGAACCCCACCACATTTGAGCCCGGCTTTTTAAGCGAAGGGATTGTCCTTCGTCCTTCCCACACTGGCGGCGTTCTGATCGGTCTGCTCCGCAATCTCAAAAAATACCACGCCATTTTGTCACAATTGTCGCGCGAATCAAGAGAGGGGGATGTCTCTCCGGCGACCAGAAAAAATCTTCTCTCCCAGATCACAATCTTGAAACAACTCTTTGCCCAAACTCTGAAGGGGGATGTGGACGGGGGAAAATTGCCAAAGGGTTTTAAAGATCTGGCAGTCTCTCTCTATGAAGTGTCACAAAGAAATTTGAGATATCCCAATGCCTTCAAAATGCGTTTTCTGGAAGAGCAGGCGGTTTCATTCTTTGGTGGAAAACCGGGATGGATTGTCATGCACGAGATAAAGGGCTTGAACGGCTTTCTGTCTCAATATCCCCCTTCGGAAGATGATGCCGCCTTCACGCTGATCGAAGATATTTTAAGACGGGGGACCGCTGAAATTGCCGGGGGTGCCGACAACATACGCATCGGCGTGCGGGGAGATGAATATTATATTTTAATCCGCGAAAACAAAAATTTGAATCATCAGCAGATGTATCAAAAACTTTTGGAAATTCAGAACCTGTTTAAAAAAGTTTTTGAAGAGCTAAAATATCATCGCACTGTCAAATGGCCCGGCCCGGGTGGCAAAATACGTGGTATCCGTTTTTATGTGGCCGACAATGGGGATGTGTATGTGGAAAAAATGCGCCGTCTTCCCGATCAGACGCAAACACGCGAGGGGATCAACCAGGTGCGTGCGGTGGAGGTGAAGACCACGCCGCGCGATGTCGAAGGAATTCTGCCGCAGATCAAAGAACTGTTTGGCTTGGATGCCATTGGCAAAATTCATTTTGTGAGAAAAATAAAAGGGGGTTCCGGCAATGTCGATCGGCTTTTTGTCTGGGCCAAAAAAGATCCCCTCTCGCCCGGAAAAGATCTCGTCATATTTTCCAACAACCTTCATGCCGACCGAATTGCGGCGCAGGGCTTGGAGCCGGTGCAGACCACGCTGGAGGTCAACACTTCGTTTGGGAATTTTGGCCTCCCCGGTCGCATCAGAGCTTATATGGACAAGGCGGGAGTGGCGGTGGATGC
>JAUSII010000036.1 GCA_030648035.1 Deltaproteobacteria bacterium
TGGCCGACGCCTCAAACCCCCAAACATTAAATTCCTATAGCTACGTTTTAAATAATCCATTAAAGTATACCGATCCGACGGGGCAAAGTTTTACCGATTTTGATACGCACGATGAATTTGATCTTGGCGAGAATGAAAGAACCGAAATTGATTTTCTGACGGGAAATGAAGGCATGGCGATGGATCGTGTGAAGAGAGATGCAGAGAGAGTTGACAGGGTGTTGGCGGGAGAGGGGACGATTAGTGACAGAGATATTGCACATGCGATGGGGAGATTGACGTTGGGTGAAAGTGTAAATATTGGATTTGAAGTAGACACGGTGAATAATGCAGATTTTAGATCAACATTGTTCAGTTTTATTATAAATAATTTTGGCGAAAATAATTATTTAAGAAATGGGCTGATTGGAGCAGGAGTTTGGGGTGGACTAGGTCTACTAACTGCGGGACCGTTTGGTTTTCTAGTTGGCGGAGTGTCGGGTTTCTTTTTTGGTGCTGTTGGGACATTCTATGTTCATGAGTTGATCAAAAATCCATCAACAGTCTTCTGGCATTTTTATACTGATAAAAACACACCAACTCCAGATCGCAACAGTAATGGAGTTGCAGACGTTTTCGAATAGAAAACAGTCTTTTGGAGAGATAAATGAAAACTCAATGGAAAATAGCTTGGACATCCTCGGTCTTGTTGGGAACATTAATGGCTGTATTAAATTTTTTACACTATAACTCTTATCAAGCAATTATTTCGTTTTTTGTTTTTGGCGGCATTGGATTTGTAACAGGTCTTTTCTTTGCTTTAGTGCTTATTGTCATCAATGGAAAAGCAATTGCAAGACTCCCCTATGAAGATAGGCAGACAGCTAACAATGTTTATCAACAACGTGAAGTAATATTAACTGTTAGTTACGAAGAAGCATTAGAAAAATGCATGCTTTCATTGGGTAGTGTTTCAGGATGCTCGATTTTTAAAAAGTACAATGATGTGATTATTGCCAAGACCCAAGTGACTTGGAAGAGTTTTGGTGAAATAATCACTTTGTCACTCAAAAAAATTGATGATGCGAAAACAGGCGTCTTGATTGAAAGTAAGCCAAGATTAATTACCACTCTCATTGATTACGGCAAAAATTTTGATAATGTAAAACAAATTACCAATGTTCTGGAAGGGCACAATAATGATCGTGTATTTGGGATTGATACTCCTGCTGGGACATTAGAGCAGGCACGCGAATTTGAGAAAAAAAGGTGGAGATAAATAATGAAGCGTCTATTTTTTGCTTTGGGAATCCTTGTTGGTAGCTTTGGACCCTTATCAGCCATTCTCTTACCCATGATTAGTCGATGGATTGGGAGCAATGAAGGTTATGATTACTTTCTTTTGTGTCTCTTTCCACTGTCTTTATCTCTAATGTTAACTGAATTTTTTCCACCATTTTTGTCCGCATTGTTTTTTATTTGCATGTCATTTTTTAATATAGTGATGTTCGCCGGATTTGGTTATTTACTGGGGTTAACTCTTGAAAAGATAAGGGTGGAAAATTCTGTTAAGAAGAAAGTAAAACAGCTCATTGTTTATTCCTTTTTGAGCTTAATTGGACTCATCCTATTTTTTGGGAGTGGCTTGTTTTTTTCTTTCGTCGTTCAGGAATTTCTAGTAAATGGAAAATGGTTAAAAGGAATTTTTTATCTGTTTCTTTTTCTTGTATTTATTTTTGGAGAAGTAGTTTTATTTAAAAAAACGCAACCTGCTAAAAAAGTTGCACTGACAGAGTTAAATAAAAATAGTGCTTTATGAACCTGATGTTTCCTTCCACGCCTACGTCTTCCCCTCCGACATCGAAGACAACTGGCCGCCAGCCGATCAGAGTTTCTTTTTATACATCCACACCGATCACCTCGGGAGCACGAATCTGGTAACCGAAGGCCAAAGCCAGTCCACCCACGGTCTTGTCCCCTCGGTTGGAGAGTTTAAAACTTCATAGTAGTTAATACGGTTTCATCAAAAGAAGACCGGCCCCTACGTCTGGTAAGCACAAAATCTATTATGAAAGATGACCCAAAAGATTATTTGCAGATTCTGGAAAGAGCTAGAGAAGATTTTTCAATACTTTTCGCAGGGCAGTTGTCATTGCAAAATAGTATAAAGAAACATTCAACCGTTCAACTGGCTTTCAAGGGAGGCGCATTCTTGCACCAACTGTGGGTCTTTGGCGGCCAGTTTTTTGAGGAGGGGGAGGGCTTCTTTGGCTTTGTCGGCGAGGCCTTTTTGTTTGTGGATGAGGGCGCGGATCATTGCGATTCGGAATTGATAGAATCGGACGGCATCGGATGTGAGATTTTTTAGGACGCTTTCTGTTTCTTGAAGGTGAAAAAGAGCTTTTTCAAAATCTTTTTTGTTAAAATAAACTTCCGCAAGCCCTTCATGAGTTTCAGCCAGGTGCCATCCCGACACTTTTGCGGCCAGGGCTCTTTCAAAATGACCAAGGGCTTCATCCCATCTTTTTAATTCTTTCAGATAGAGACCTTGCCTTAGAGTCAACCAGCTCCACATTTTTTTGCGTTCCGTTTCACTATCCAGAAATGCACTGGCGACCAAAGAAGACTTGTCCTCCTCAAGTGCCAATTCAAAACGATCCGAATCGTGGTAAATATTTGCGAGCGCCATGTGCGCTTCCATAAGCCATTTTCCCTGTCCTGTTTTTTTGGCCAATCGCAACATTTCTTTTGCCACCTTTTCTGCTTCTCCATAATTTTTGAGATGGCGATGGCATTCGGCCAGCATGAGATATGCGGCTACCAGATCAAAAATTTTCCCCTGTTTTTCATATTTGGGGAGTTTGCTTTCAAGCTCGTGTATGGCTTCTTTGTAGTTTCCCCTGGCCTTAAGCACCCGCTCCAAATAATTGTTGGATATTCGATCTGATAAAGACGGATGCAGTCTTCCTTCAAGTTTTGAAGATTCCAGATAGAGAGCTTCTGCCTTTTCGAGGTGCGTGATCGCATCTTGCC
The DNA here is from genome assembly GCA_030648035.1 of Deltaproteobacteria bacterium. Taxonomy (GTDB): domain Bacteria; phylum UBA10199; class UBA10199; order SPLOWO2-01-44-7; family SPLOWO2-01-44-7; genus JAUSII01. The sequence goes on from JAUSII010000036.1 coordinate 3,013, forward strand.
CATCAAATGCTTTCAAGTAATGATAAAAGGCTTCGTAATTTTTAAGATATATTTCATATAGCAAAACGGGGGTGGCTTGATTCAAGGCAATTCCCTCCTGAATCAATTGATAAGCCTCTGTCGTATGGTTGCTTTCCAGACGAACCAAAATGATTTGCAACATTGAATTCAATTTTAGCAGGCGCGCTTTTTGACCGTATTGTTCCAGTATGGTCAGGGATTCCTTGAAGCGTTGTTCAGCTTCCCCGTATTTTCCACGGGCATGACAAACAGAAATATATAAAAGAAGAATGTAGGCTCTCAACTTTAATTCATTTTTCGGTGCCCGCTCCAAGGTCTCTTGAATCAGTCTTTGCGAGGTTATCAGTGCTCCTTTCAAACGTTGAAGTCGGGCTGATTTAAGTAAATGATAAATAGCCTTTTGATTGTCACTTCCGAATCCGCAATGCAGTGAATAAGTCAGATCATTTCTTTTTAGAAAATATTTTCCCAGTGCATCGTGCAACGCCATTCTTTCACTGGCCTCAATGCTATTATAAATTGTCTGTTGCGCAACCGGATTAGTGAAGGAATGAGTTTTTGTAATAGGATCATATTTTAAAATGTTTTTACCCGCCATGTTTGACAGGCTCAAGGCAAGGTTCATGGAAGGGAAGAAATGATAAAAATCTTCAAAGGAGGGTGCTGTAGCCAGCCCCAGCAAATTCCATACGGAGAGCAGATGCAAAATATCCCTTTCGATTTTTGGAAGGTCATCGCATTGGCGCAAAATGCGGTCCTGTGTTGGTTGGGTGCCGCCATGAAAGATGAGACTGGTTTCCATGTCGGGCTCTTCAATTTGAGCAAACAAAATGTTGCCTTTGGTGTCGAAAAGCAGGCCGCCTGAATCCAACTCCTGCAAATGAGCGGCGACTTCCGATGGAATGCCACATGTTTTGAGCATTAAATGTTTTGCCCATGCCTCTGGTATGTCTCTTTTTGAGAGTGCGGGTGTGCTGGATAAATATTCTTTGAGTTCCGCCAATGAAAAGGGTTGGAGTTCTTCTGTCTCGGTAAGCTCGGACGGAAAATCGACCGAAAGCGCATCCTCTCCCGTGCAAAAAAGGAGTATCGGTAAATTTATTGTCGATAAAAAATCACTCGGCAGTTCATGAATATCATCCGCCAGTATCAAGATGGGTTTGGTGCCTTCAAGAGCTTTCAGCCAGCCATCTTGTGGGGATGAAGCAAGATAAAAGACGTTGATGCTTTCAGCTTTTTGAATGGCTTCGTTGTAGAATGTTTTCAGTAGATGGGTTTTTCCCATTCCAGGATCCCCATGAATATAAAAGAACGGCTTTTCAATTTTTTTGCCTTCCAATAATTTTGCCAAAGCATCTTTCCATTTTTTTTGCAGGTTGCTTCGTCCAATGTGTTTGTCTCTTGCTGGAGCGAGATAGACGGCGGGGGCTTGCGGTGTGGAACTAAAAGCATCCGACAACTGGGTCAGCAGGGCATTGATGACGGCGCGGGCGCTTGAATAGACGCGATCCTCCGGGTTTTTGGCCAAAAGACGCATGACGATCGTGTTCAAAAATTCCGGAATCTCTGCATCATAATCGGTCATGGGGGCGGGCAGGGTTTCCTGCCGGACGATATCGGGAAGGGCCTCTACTGTTTTGCAACGCTTGCGCCCCTTGAAGGGGAGCGTAGAAGTCAGACATTGATACATGACAACGCCGAACGAAAAGAGATCGGTGCGGGCATCGATTTTTTCAAGCTGGCCCAGCGCCATTTCAGGTGCCATGCAGGGAATTGTTCCTCTCGGTTTGGCTTTGAGTTTTTGTATGGAAAGGGAAGCTCCAAAGTCGATCAACTTGGGACAGGGTTTCCCGTTGCAAGTGCCGACCAGAATATTTTCCGGCTTGATATCGAGATGGAGCAGATCGTGATGATGTATAAACTCCAGTCCCTCCAGAACCTGTATGAACAGAGGGATTGCCTCCAACGGTTTTTTTGAGACTGCATTTTGAAAGAGATTATCTCCCTCCACAAATTCTGAAACAATATAGAAGTGACCCTCATGAAATCCCAAATCAAGCATCTGGGCGACATTGGGATGGTTCAAACCCAAAACGGTTTTGAACTCTTCCCGAAATTTACCGGCCATTTTCTGGACGGCCGTTTCTTCATCCTTGGCGCTCTGGATTGTGGGAGAGGTGCTTCTTAAATTTTGAAGAAATAACTCACGATTGAGCACCTTGATGGCGCATTTTCTGCCGGTCCCTGTTTCTTCAGCAAGATGAACAACGCCGTTACCGCCGGCCGCAACATGGGGCTTGACGATTCGGTATTTACCGACCAGCGCTCCTTGCTTAATGGCTTGCATACTTGGCTTTTGCCTACTCTTCGGGCACCGAATTAATTCCCGATGCTATCGTCATTCCGGCACCGATGACATCCCGTTCGGCTTCCGGACATGCCTTCAATAGCGCTTTTCTCACGGCATCGCAACTTTTGAAACGTTCTTCCGGATTCTTGTTGAGCATTTTTAAAATCACCTCATTCACTTCTTCCGTGATCCCATCGACATTTCCCTGCAAAGAGGGTGCTTGCGGATGATCTTCCGCCTTCACATGACGGATCAATTTTTCTTTTCCGCCATGCACGGAGGGGCGCTTGAAGGGGGGATAGTTGTTGGTAAAGGCCGAGTAGAGCAGAACGCCGACGGAATAAATATCCGAACGCTCATCGGCTTTGTGTTCCACAATCAATTCAGGAGCCATGGTGCTGGGAGTGCCGCACATTTTGTATTCCGTTTTTCCTTTGGCTGTTAAAAATCCGGGGTCGGACAGCTTGGCCAGAAAATGGCCGTCTTTTCTGTTTTCCACCACGACCAGTCTCGGTTTGATGTTGAGATGGAGCCATCCTTCGTCATGGATGTGTTGCAGGGCATCCAGGGCGTTCAGGTATAATGAGACGATCTGTTTTGCATTCATCCCGGCCACCGCTTTGTCGATGGGAATGCCATCCACATATTCGCTGACCATGAAATCCTGTTTGCGTTCTTCGTCGTAGGCCAGTTTGTAGGTTTTGGCGATATAGGGAAAATCAAGCGCCATCGCTTTTTTTGCTCTTGCTCGAAACTCTTCCACCCGATGGGCTGTTTTCTGGTCCGCAATTTTTTCTGCTTCGTCGCCGGTTTTCCCTTCGCTACGGGCCGTCACCATGTAATGGGTTTTGTATTTTTCGGCATCGATATAGGTGAGGACCACCTGCTTATTTTGGGAGTCGAGAGCCAACCAGGATGTTTCCCATGCACTTCCCTTTAATTCTTTTATTCGTGTGAAAACTTCTCCCTGGTTTTTCTTTGTGTGTGGCATGGTGCCTCCTTGGTTTTAAATCTCCATGAAAAAAAGATCAGCATGGGAATAATAAACGTCAGATAAAAATGTTTCGGGGCGGGGGCGTTTTTGGAAAGAGAGCATTTCGGAGAGATTGCCGCTCCACCACTTGCCGCTTCGACTCCTCCACCTGCAACTGCAACGGCACCTACACCGCCGCCTTCAGCACCGCCACCACCACCACCTCCTCCGCTGACGTTGGAACCCGTCAATTCAGATCCTCCCATGATAGGTCCCGGACTGCCGCTGATGGGGATAGAAGCAGGAGGTAAGGGTTTGTTTAATTTAATGCGTTCTCCATAAGTTGATGTCCCGAATGTATCGTCATGAAAGAGGATAACAGCCAACTTGTCCTCCGCTTGCTTTGTCATCGGAAGTTGGCAAACATATTCAGCGCCATTAATGCTACAGGAAGCTTCGTTAAAAAATTCAGCGCCTTGGAATGGGCGTTGATTATTGTAGGGATAAAGTTCAGGATTCACCAAAGTGACTTCCAGTTTGCCCAAAGGAAACGGCATCTGGATTTTGAAAGTGGCCATTACTGGTTGTTGAGCGTCTTCAGGCAGATCAGTCACCCCTTCAGGATATGAGAGGATTGAATCATCTGCATTGGCGATTTGTCCGCCGGTGTTGATTAAAGAGGGGGGGACGATATCTCCATTTGCATTTGCTTCCAGCTTGATTCCTTCGGCCTGTGAAAAAACATTATCGTTATTGGCATTGTTTTTATAAATACTGTTCTTCTCGATGAGATTTCCCTGTCCGTTGGTAACCTTGATACCGGTGCTGTTGTCGTGGATTTTTGTTTCTTGAATGCGATTATTATTTCCCGCAGTTTGCGCATCGCCCACTTGAATGCCCGTGCCACAATTCTGAATTTCAGATCCGATAATTTGATGTGCATCGCCTAAAAGTTTGATGCCGATGCTAGTCGGTTTTGTATTTGCAGCACAGGTGAATTTGGAGTTGTGGAGGATGACCTCCGCGCCGTCGGAGACGAAGAGTGGTGACGTTTTGTTTGTACTCCTTGGATCTCTGCGAAGATCTAGTCCTGAAATAATAACAGGCTTGTCTGCTGTTGCAGGTACTTGTAACGGATTTAAAGAGACTCTTGTCCATCGCTGATTTTGGTCCAACTCATTACTATAAATAAAACACAATTCATATCTGTCACCCCTCGGATAATTTGCATATAAGTTGATAGTGTTTTGAATAAGGTCAGCTCTTCGTGACTGATCTGTGATTGTAACGAAACGCACACCATCTCCCTCACAAATTGGCAAATTGTTGGATTGGGCAAATGTGGAAAAGGACCAGAGAAGGAAAAGTAAAACAAGTTTTTTCACGAAGAGTATTCTGTGCAATCAGTGTGCCAATACCCATTCAGGAAAGACTATATTTCCCCCTTTAAATTCAAATGGTTGAAAAATAAAAAGGATAATCCATTATATGAACATGTTTTTTTTGACCCGTTAATGTTCTTTGGCTCTCAAAATGAGAATGTCACGGCTGGGAAGAGGTCTGCACCATATCTACTGGAATAATCGGTGCGGCGGAAGAAGAATTCAATTGCCATTGGATATTTCTCATCACATCAGAATAAGAAATTCCGCCATAGTATGGTTTGCCCGGCAATGTGAATTCGTTGGTGTTGTAACCAAGAGGGACATGCAACACTTCACCGGTGCTACTCAAGGCAATGCGAAATTCGGTGGGACACTGAACGGAGCGGTCGTCAATATCATCGTTGTCACAATCGGTTAAAAATGGATGGCATTCATTTCCCCCGAATACATTATTTGGTAGTGGTGTTTCCAAAATCCAATCTCCAGTTACACTCGTGCCTTGTTTCCATTGACCGTTGGTATACTTGACATCATATTGGCCGGTATAAAAACCTTGTAGAGGGATAATCTCATTTCCACCGAACAGAGGCGGTGTTGTATCCGCTATAGTTCCACTCCTGAAAACGCCAACAATGGATCCCGCTCCTGTAACGCCGTCTGGAATTTTAAATTGAATATATCTATATCCATCACCTACCCATTCTGCATGTCGCCCCTCCACTGGCAAATAGGCCCACCCTGGCGCTTCGTTTAATTGTTGATCGGTTAAGTAATGTGGGTTCTGGTCGAATGATCCGTAATTTGATCGATCCGGCCCACCGAAATCTATGCTCCAAATGCCATCGCTTCGAGCCAATGCCAGATCTACATATCCATCCCCATTATAATCCCCCGGCACTGGTCTCGAGTATTTCGCCTGCCAGACGTCGCGATTGAGTTCATCGCGATAGGGAAGGGTGACTTGCCAATCCCAGCCGTGCCACGTTCCGTTCAAGAGGGCGTTGTTGGTGAAGGCGATATACCAGACTCCATGTTCTTTATCCCACACGGCGAGATCGGTGCGACCGTCACTGTTGTAATCTTCCGCCACCGGCCACACCCAACGACCCATCGTCATCGGAATATTAAATTGCAAATCCCATCTTCCCAGATTCATGCCGCCGTCACCACGTGAAGAGAGATCAATCTTCCATCCGTTCCTTGTCCACGAAACCAAATCGGCTCTCTTGTCGCCGTCAAAATCGAGTGGTTTTGCAATCTCCACTCCCCTGGGCCAGATCGCTCCCGCCGCGCAGTCGTAATCGGATTGGGCATAATCAATATCAATGCAGGCAGGAAATCCTGCCCCTTGGCAGGCGTTCGGATCCGTTGGATGCCCCGGTGTCCGTTCCACTGAAGAGGGCAGAAGCACGCATCTTGCTGTCTCCGGGCAATTTACGTCGCTCAAATCAGGACGGTGATAATTGCAGAGCAATTGAATGCCACGGTCACGAAGAGTTTGTCTGCGGCTTCCGCTGATTTCCTGCCGGTTGCGAATTTCGGAAAAATCTCTTTGCACCTGTGCCCATAAATCATCAAACAATCTCATGGCCACATCCATTCGCGGTTGTTTGCCGATGGAACAGCCCCTTTCATTTTGTGCAGAAATTCCAGAGTTGACCAAAATCTCGCGAATTTTCAGCGGCGTCAGTTGTTTGTAGGCACTCCCCATTTGTTGCACGGCATAGCTCTGCAACAAGGCCGTAGAACCGGCAATGATGGCTGCGGCTGAAGAAGTTCCTCCGAATTGGTTAGTAAAATAGGTGTTGGGGTCACTGGTGTTGGGGTTGCCCGAACCAGTCCAATCAAAGCTTGCACCTGCACCGGGGTAGCTTGTTGTGACTACTCCTTGTCCCCAGGAAAAAAGATCTGTTCGCTGTCCGCAGTTGGACCAATCCGCTTTTTGATGGCTCGACCCCAAAGATGCCCCAACCATAATCGCTCCTGAATCCTCTCTGCGAAATCTCAAATCGGGCCAGCCATCCGCATTAGAGGTGGTATCCATGTTCACAATTCCGTTCCCTGCAGGAAGCACCACTGTTGTCCCGAATGCAGTGGCTATTTGAAAAGCCTCAAAGGCATCCAAGTAATATTCCGCAGAAACACAGTCTGTGGGATCATCCGCAGTACAATGAGTCGGATCAGAACCAGGTCGTGAATAAGTTTCTTCAAGTAAGTAAATATGAGTTTTTGGTTGATCAGCTTCAATTCCATTTGCCAAACTTCCGATTGCATTTGCTCCGCCTGAGCTGGCTGCTATCGGCGAGGATTGAGGCACAATGCCGGTTATGCCATGACCATTTTCCATTCCGACTAAAATACCCATGACAGCTGTTCCATGCGCCTTATTGAATGCCGAAGAGCCAATATCACCACCAGCAATATTTCTGGGAAGATCTTCATGTTGTAAATTCAAACCCGATTCATCATCGACCACATTTATATTCTGGCCTTTGACTCCCCTTGCCCACACCGCCGGGATATTCAGGTCGTTGATGTATCCTTGCTGTCCACTCAAATCGGGAACTGAATTAATTCCGGGCAGACGGGCCTTCATGCGAGGATAAAAAACTTCCATCCCTTTTTCATCCCAAATTTTCTTGAGTATCTCCTTGGCCTTCGCTTTATCTTTCTCGGCCACCACAATATGCCGTCGCAAGTCGGGAAGTTTTTTGCCGGTCACTCTTTCCAATCGCCGCCGCTCACGATCCACTTTCTTGGGATCTCCGAATTTCGATGTGAATTTGATCTCCGGATATTTTTTTTGCAATTCTTGCACGGCAGAATAATCATTCAAACTAAAAACAAGTTGGTCTTGATAAGAGGGCGAATCAATTTGCACCAACGCTTTGCCCAGCGAAGTATTCGGATCAATGCCGGAAGAATCTGGAACGGAAGTCGAAGGGGCGGGGGAGGAAGCAGAATCGGATGAAATATCGGACGAGTGCCCGCATCCATACAGGGACAATACACAGACAATGACCGCAACTCTCTTCATCCCTCTTCCTCTTTCCGCCGCGGATTCTAGTCCCGCTATTCACTCAAGGCAATCTATAAAAACAGACGCAATTACAGGGTGTTATAAAAATACCGCCGACAGATTCCTTATCGGCCACTGGCAGAATTTGTTGCTTATTTTTTTAGGGTTAGGGTTTGGACAATCAGGAGAAAAATTCTTTGAACGATCTGGGGATTTTGGCGTTCACCACGAAATCGGCCAAGGCGAATTGTGGATCTGCTTTCAAATCTTCTTCGCGCTCACCCGAAGCCAGCACAATTTTGGAGACACCGTTTGACTTGAGATGATTCAACACGGCGGCGCCGTTGAAAGCCGAGCCATCGATATTCTTGTCAACGAATGCGATATCGATTGATGCCAGATCAACCGATTGATTCTGCATTTCTTCCAGACTGGCGAAGCAGTGGAGCGTTTCAATGTGCAATTTTTTCTTCATCAATCCCCAGCCCATGCGAATGACGTGATCGTCGTCGATGACGAGGACGGTATACCCCTCACCCGTCCTTCGGACACCCTCTTCCACAAGGGGAGAGGGCCCCAAAGGGGACCCCTTGGGTTTGGGAGAGGGGGTAATTGCAATCTTCGGCAACGGCTTCGGACAAATCGTCACACCCAACTCTTTCGCCTCTTTCTGCACAGAGGGCTTCCAATATTCCGCCGTGCAGAGATACAAATTCTGAAAACCTTGCTCTTTTAATTTCCGGATAACCTGCAATCCATTCAGCTCGCTGTTTTCAAAATGATAGTCGACGATCGCAATGTTTGAAATCTTGGACGTGATTTTTTGATTCTCAAAATCTTCCCATGACTCACAAAGAATCGTTGTCTGGCCTTTGTCTCTCAAAAGCATTCTCCACTGCTCCCTTAGCGACGAGTCGTCATCAATAATAATCAGGCTCATGCCTTGTACCGTCTGCAGGGTGAATATCTCTTCCGCTTCTTCGGCGGCCAGCGGAAGCTGAATGAGAAAGCGCGTTCCTTTGCCCACTTCTGATTCGGCACTCAACCTTCCTCCAAAGGCATTCACTGTCTCTCGCACCACTGTCATCCCGATCCCATGCCCATCTTCCTTGCCCTCCGTGTATCCACCCCCCAAAACTTTTTGAAGAGTATCGGGAGACATGCCAGGCCCGGTGTCGGCAATGATGATGGATGCCTTTTTTTCGCCATCACAGTTTGTCTGCAATGTAATGGTCCCACACCAATCCATGGCCTCCATCGCATTCTTGATAATATTTCCAAACGCGCGCTGTAATTTGGAAGAGACTCCAAACACTTCTATCGATTGCGAACTATATTGTTTGAGAAACCGGACCTTTTCATTTTTCCCCTGACCCTGATATTCACCCACCAATTCATCCAACAGAAGGTGGATCGAAAAAACATTCTCCGCCTCTTTCCCTTCCCTGTTTTTTTGCAACAACCCATCGGCAATTCCGGTCAACCGTTTGGCACTCAACTGAAGAAGATTGATGACATCAGGAAATTTTGCATCCCTCACCTCAATGCCATTCAAATACCCCAGCGCCGCCTGCATTGATGACAATGGAGAGCGAATGTCGTGGGCAACTTGGGTGGCCATATTAAATAATATTGTATTTTTAATTGACTCCTTTAACTTTTCTTCTGATTTCTCCAATCTACCACTTAAAGACATAAACTGTTCATTAAGATCATTTATTTCTCTATAATTTCTGATGTCTATTTTTGTTTTTTTAAAATCAGATGTAGCAGACATTTGTCCCAATTTTTCAGAAAATTCCACAATAGGAAAAACTAATGAGTCGGAAAATTTGTGCAATTCCCTAGACACAAAAATAGATATTAAAAACAGAACAAATAATAAAGTAACAGAAAACAGAAGAAAGGGGCCAAGAGAAACCTTGGAAGCAAGAATCAATTCGTATGCCCTGCCATTTTCAGGGATAAGCAATAGATATTTGGAAAATACTATTGGAGCAGTTCCAATTACTGATATCCAATATTTTCCAGACTTTGATGTCAATTCATAGCGGTTCAGGTCTACAGAGGTTGCCTCTGTTAAGATATGTTGCGATGTTTTCTCATATAGCCACACGCCCTCGAATGAACCTTCTTTCAGGAATGAATGCAATTGCCGGGTAATTTCCAAAAAATCATTTGTTTTAATTAACTCAATCAAATAGGGACTAACCCCTTCAATTAAAAAATCAGTTTTCTTCTTATAATGAAAAACGCCTCCCAATAAGGCGGAAACAAGAAAAAATGAAAATACAATTACAATGATTTTTTTTGAAATCTTTGTGCTGGTCTTCTCCGCCAACTCTTTAATTGATTCAAAGCTGGCTATCTTTTTTTGTAAAATCATTTTTATTTTTGCAATCCCTGTCAAGATGGACTTTTGTATAATTAATATAAGAATCGCCCATTATTCCTATATGAAGACCTGCAACGCATTTGTGCTCATAACTAATATGAGGAGGGTAAGATATATTTAGAGTAACGTAGTTATCATAAAGAATTTTATTGATCTGTTGATACAGAGTGGCTCTCAATTGCTTGTTTGGAGCCGATCTGGCATCCAATAGAAGCCTGTCAATTTCTTTTGAATGATAATTAGACATGTTAAATGGAGAAGAGGATTCAAACACATTAACAAAATATTCTGGATCTGGCATGTCAAGGGTCATGGCCAAAAATGAAATATCTGCTTTGCCTGTTATAATTCTTTGTAACAACCGATCAAATTTAATTCCGTTACACAGAATCTCTACATTTCCTTTCTGAAAATTACCCTTCATGAATTGGCACATTTCTTTCCCTTTGTCCAAATCGACTGCATAATCCAAAACCAATTTTACTTTCCTAAAGTCACTGCACTCAGCAGTAGAATCCCCATCAAAATGATTCTCAAGATTTTCCAAAAAACCAGGTAATGTGCGAGGCAAATAAGCTTGAGCTGGCACATGATCAGGAACAAAATTTTGAATAAAATACTTTTGATCAAAATTTCTAGTGAGGCATTTTCTCAAATTGATATTATTGAGAGGGTGCTTCGATGTATTAAAAGAAAGAAGCCAAGTAACAGCCGATGGAGCTTCTATTTTTCTGCAGGCCTGCTCTTTACTGCATAAATCTGATTTAGAAATCCAATTTGTTGTATCATGAATGAAGCCTGCTTGAGCCAAATTAATAGCTTGCTCCTCGCTCAATTCCCACAGTTGCAATTCCTCAATTTTTGGAAGCGCTTGTCTATATTTCTCAAATCGTTGTAACCTCAATATTTTCTGATGATTTCCACTATTTATGACTTCTTTAAGGACAAATGGACCCGTCCCAATTGGATAGGCCAAATTTTGAGCGGGTTTCGTTATTTTTGCAAAAGGAGCTGCCAGCAAAGAGATGAAAGAAGGGGATGGAGATTTAAGTTTTATTTCTAGCTCTGATGTATCAATAATTTTTATATTTTCAATACGATTATATGTTTTTTGAACTGGACTATCTTTGGAAAGAAGACGCTCCAGACTCTGCTTTACCAGCATTGAAGTCAAAGGTATTCCATCGTGGAACAGAACATCTTTTTTTAACTTAAACCAATATTTTGTGCCATCTCCTTCCAAGCGCCACTCTTGTACGAGACATGGCTCAATTTCCAACAGATCATTTACAGAAAAAAGCCCTTCGAAAATTAAATTGGAAATAGAATGTTCTGCTGTTGATAGGAAGTAAATGGGATCTATTTTTTCTGGTATTAAATAAACTGCCTTGCGAAAAACCGGGATATTTTCATCATCGCCACCTCTTTTTACTGCAAAGAAATAAAAATAAATTAGAACTAATAAAAACCCTAAAAGAATTAGTGGCGTTTTTGATTTTACTGCTTTCATCAATAGATTCCCGGGATAAGCCTAAAACGAACTTTTTCAGAATACGCCAGGTAGCCATTTTCTTCTTTCAAAAGCGCTTCTTCTCTTAGAATCCTAGCAATCGTTAAAAAGATAAATATTGAAAAAAGTAAAAAATTAGTGAGCGAAAAAAAATGGCTAAGAGCACCAAAAAATGAAAGTAAATAACCGAGGTAAATTGGATGCCTTACAACGCAATATACTCCTCCCCTTATTACTCCCCTATTCGCCGGCAAAAGACCAAAAGACCGCCACAAATCTATCGCAGAAAGACTGGATATCAGCATCCCCAAAATAAATAAAAGCAGACTCCAACGCACAGGCATTATTTGCATTCCAGTAGATTGGATAAAAAATGGCATACATAAATGGGCAAAGGTCACAGCAACCGTTAAAACTCCCTTATCAATTTTCTTGGTATTATTCCTTATGATAAACGTTATCGCTATAACTATGCAAAAAACCGCTTTAAAAAGAAAAAGAACATTGTGGCTCTTTAAAAAAAAGAGCAGTGACCACAAGCTCAAGACTGTGAACAAACATATACCTGTCGTCTTTGACACCATCTCATTTTCCTCAACTTCATGTATTCACTTTTACAACAATCACCCAGCTGGCGTGGTGGGCAATTCTCGCGCGGAAGCGATTTCATTAAATTGCATTACCTCAAAAACAGCGGCAAGAGCCACCAGGATGAGAACTGCCCTAATTACTTTTTTCATACACTCCTCCTTTGTTTTGAACAGGACTCTATAAATCTTCGCACTGCCTCATTAAAATCTTCTTCTCTTTCTGCAAATGGGAAATGTCCGGCATTATTAATTTGTATTTCTTGAATATTGGCATTTAATGATGCCCCACTATGAACATAATCAGAATCAGTGATCAAATCATCTGCCCCAGAAAGACTTAATATTGGTTTTTTAAAATCACGAACAACTTGGCGACCGTCAAAATCTGCCAGGGACTCTTGCCAGATAGCATTACTCAACGCGGCATTGTATTTTATATTCTCAAAAATTCTTTTTCCCCTATCAACAAAGAAAGAAGTGAAATATCGATCTGCAATTTTCAACATTTGAGCTTTATAAGCGTCATTTGTCTTATAGCTTTCCTCTATATCATTTGGAAATTTTGAGAAATACCTCGCAATCCATTGGGTATCATAGATCCAAGAACTTAAAACCAAAGCCGTTACTGAATCACTACCATAGGTCTTTATGTATTCAAAAATTAGAGCAGCCCCAAAGGAATGTGCAAATACAATAACTTCATCGTTTTTAAATAGTTTAAATATTGCTTCCAACTCTCGCAATAACCCTTGCATTGTAAGAGCTCCACTTGATCCTTGGGTATAAAAAAGCAGACTGGCGTTTTGTTGAAGGGGCGCCAAAAACGGAAGAAAATAAGAGCAATCCAAACCCGGCCCTCCATGCAACATAAGACATTTTATTGGTTTCCTAGGAGAGCCTAAAATTTTTAAATCGAGGGTTGGCAAATGAACCAAAGGAACATTTTCCAACACAAAAGAATTTTCTACCTTTAGAGGATCCGGCCCCACTAGATCTGCTTGACTAAGGTGTGATGTAGCCAAAGGAATGCCACATTGACTTTGCCCTATTGGAATGCCACTTGAAAAAAAATTAATCATTTAAAATAATCCTTCATTTTGACCAGCTTTTACAAGCAAATTTGATGCCAAACTGGAAATTATATTCCTTTTTAATAATCATATACTTACAAATTAAATTCTTCGAGCCTGACTGTCCTCTTTTGAGACAACATGTCCAAAGTGTCCCAATAGTGCAACACAACATCACTCCAACAGTAACGGATCGACCGCTACCAGTTTGGGATTGGTTCCCGGAGGCTCGCCCTGCAAACTAAAAACAAGTTGGTCTTGATAAGAGGGCGAATCAATCTGCACCAACGCTTTGCCTAGAGAAGTATTCGGATCAACGCCGGAAGAATCTGGAACGGAAGTTGAAGGGGCGGGGGATAAAGAAGAGGCGGATGAAATATCAGACGAGTTCCCGCATCCATACAGGGACAATGCACAAACAATGACTGCAATTTTTTTCATCCCTTCCTCATTTTTCAGCGGATGCCCCGTTTTCTACTCCCCAAGCCGCCATAAGGCAATCTATAAAAACATGCGCAATTACCATGTGTTATAAAAAGACCACCGACACATTTCTTATCGGCCACCGCCAGAATTTGTTGCTTATTTTTTTTAAGACCGGGATTTGGACAATCAGGAAAAAAAGTACGAATGTAAAAAAATTATTTAGTTCTTAATGACCATTCTTTTCGGAAATCTCGGATGGCTTCTTCCAAAATCGGATCCTTGGCATTTCTGTAATCATTTATTGAAGGAAGAATTTTTTTATCCACATTAATCAGCCGTCTTTCCATCGGTTGGCCATCCGCCCCCAACGACCTGCCCCATGGCCATTGATCGGAAGGGACGGTTAAAATGGCGCCGGATACGGAAAGTTCGTAATATTTCGGACTCCCATTGCTTCCCTCGGCAGGTTCTCCGAGCACCATTGCGGTACTGGCTGTTTTGACGGCAAGAACGAAGTAAGCACAAGCTGAACCGCATTCGATTCCGGAAAGAATGGCGGAGGGAAACCCTTGGAAATATTTTCTCCATTTCTTTTTGGGAAAAGCCGTCCTTTCTTTTGGCTCGCCGTATGTTTCTCTTTTTTCATCGAATGGGAATTCGGTTTCATAAAGGGTTTCTTTATCAATGAGCAACTGCATGATCGTTTTCGCAATCCAAGGTTTACCACCGCCGTTTTCACGAACATCCACTATAATCGAGTCGGCGTTTCTTGCGTTTTTCAGAGCCCCTTTCAGATTCCTGACAAATCGCCTGTAGCCATTTTTCCAACTACGGTCACCGGGCAAGCCGCAATCAAATGCTTCAACGGTCAGAATGAAGGTTCCACTCGGATGTCTTTCGCCTTTTATACAATGAGGTTCCGGTTCACCCGCCTCCTTGTCCCACCACACATATTTTTCCCAATTCAGGTTAACTGTTTTGATGACACTATTTGGCAGCAAGAGGGTAACCGATTGAGCGGGAGGATTTTGCCGGATGGCTGTATACCAGCCCAGATTAATCATGGCTCTGCTTTGACGTCCCAGTTTGGTTGATCCTCCCAAGACGGTAGCTCTTTGTCTTATCCAATCATCGATCGGCTTTCCATCAACTTCAATAACGCTTGTAGGGAGAGGCAAATTACCGCAGTTTGTTGGAGGGGTGCATTGAATGACTGCGTAGCCTTCCCGGACGCGGGCGACGCGCAGTCCCGAAGTATATTTTTTTAAAATCCCGTCCTTCGGCCAAAAGATATTGACATGGGAATCCCGAAAAAGCCCCGCTGTTTCGTAAAGAGCTACAAAATAATCTTCGTCAGAACCTCCAGCTCGTTTTTTCAGCCCATCAATTATTTTTTGAACGTTGACACCGTCTTTTTCCTTGTGAATGGCCAGGTTGCTCCACTTTGTGGTCATGATTTCACTGATGCGGTTTATTTCGCGCAACCTATCGAGGGGGATGTCCGCCATGACGGTATTTGGCATCATACCTATCATGGCGAACATGCAAATCCCCATCTTCGATAGCCAGCTACGAGTCATGGATTTTCTCCTACCCCGTCTTGAATATTTTCTGAAGTGAAATTTCAGCGTATTTGAAAACGCCATTCAATGACATCGGTAAGATGTTTCCATGTTTTTTACCCTTTGGCTCCTTGGGTTCCCTTGGTTGCTTCGGTTCCTTCAGTTCCTTCGGATTTCCATGGCTTCCATCCGGGTAAATGTTGCCACACGGCGGTTCCTTTTGATCTGCCAAACGAATCCTCTTCTTTTCTGCATCTGGCGCGATATAAAAGCTCTTTTCTTTGCCTTTAGGATCTTTGGATCCCTTATCGCCGTCTTTCTCTTTTGTACCCTTATTCTTGTCTTTCTCTACACAGCAAGAACCGGGATTTGACCCCCATCCCTTATCCTTAATTTTTTCCTGTTCCCTGCAACAGTGCTCTCTCCAGGTTTCACCAACTCTTGTTGCTTCCATACTTACCTCCTTGTTTTGCGGCACATCTCGGATTTCTCCCATAGAAATCCTTGTCAATGCCACGAGTTTAAAATGTTCATCGACTGAATAAGCAAATTTCGTGCCACTTTGTTGATATGTCAGATCCAGTATGTTGGATTGCAGACTCAAGTTGGAGAAGAGGTGTTAATTTTTGTTTACAGTCTGTAAGCCTTAGGCAACAGGGGTGTTAATGTTTGGACAGATGAACGGTCTCAACTAAACTGTCCGGATCGGCTGCCACCAAAATTTGTTGCTTCATTTTTTTAGGGGGTTTTTAAGGACAGGGTTGGATAATCTGAACGCGGGTAAATTTAATTTCGTCCACTTCTAATCCGGATTCATAAATTCCTTCTACCCAGCTGAATGCATATTCTCTTTGCTGTTCATTCCAGACAAGATCTGCGCCATAGGATGAATTGCGATCATTGGTGATTCGAATGGTTTCGCCGATTTCGTTTCCGTTTGGATCGAACCGGCCAAAATACAATTCCATGTTGCGATTCCAGTCATGATGCCAGACAACTCCGTATTCAGCACCTGTCCAGACCATCTTTGGAGACGAACCCTCGGCTATCGGCAGATCTCTTCCTATTTGTTGGCCTTCTGAACTGATCTTTCTCAAATAAAATGTGGTATCAGGAAATCCTGTTTCGATGTTTCTACCCCAAGTCATCGCATATTGGCCACCCAACCAAGTTATCGGAGCAGGCTTGGCTATGCCATTGTCTGATTGAATGACTACATCCTCGCCTATTTTGTTGCCTGCTCCGGATACGCGTGTGAAAAATATGGAAGGGGGCGAAACTTGGGTGTTGAACCAGCTCAATCCATACTCCATGCCATTCCAGGCGAGCATGGGAACGTTCGGATAACCGCCGACGTTGCTGGCATGAATTTCCGATGCCAATTTGACTCCATCCCTTGAGATTCTTGCAAAAGGAATGACCTGCTCGTCTCTGTTGTCATGCCACGCCAATCCATATTCATTTCCGTTCCAGAGCAGGAATGGACTTTCTTTATATGTTGGAGCATCGGTAATGCGTGTGTCTGTGCCAAGCTTTTCGCCGTTGCGGTCAAAGCGGGCGAAATAAATTTCAGGTCTTTGTGGTCTGTTCGGTCTTCCATCAACCCAGCTCAAGCCGTATTCACTGCCACTCCAAGCCAACGAAGCATCGAATGAATCGCCGCCTTCGGCATAAGTAGTGGTTACTTGTATGTCGTCGCCGATTTTGGTCCCATCGGGATTTATCCTGG
>JAUSII010000038.1 GCA_030648035.1 Deltaproteobacteria bacterium
AAAATCAAAGCCACCCCCCGGCTGTCCCCCCTGCCATTGAAACCCCCCAGGGCCTTGTCCGGGCTGACCTGTAAAGGGCCCGGAGCCGGGGCCTGCGGTGCCGAACATATCGTATTGCTTTTTCTTTTTGGGATCGGAGAGAACTTCATAGGCCTCGGAAGCCTCTTTAAATTTGTCTTCCGCCCCCTTGTCTTTGTTGACATCGGGGTGATATTTTTTGGCAAGACGGCGATACGATTTTTTAATTTCGTCCCCGGAAGCCCCCTTGGCAATACCCAAAATTTGGTAGTAGTCCTTCATTTTCTATTTTTTGTCCCACTTTTGCAACACACTGTTCGAGTACAAACAAATCAAACGGGGACCCTAGCAAAATATTAAAGAATTTCAATCTTGTAATCTTTTTCTTTTACGGTATGGGGATTGCAGTAATCTACGGCACTATGAGCGATCCGGTCACCATTTCACAAGTTTCAAATTCCCCTCGCACTTCTCCATTCACGGCTCCATCAGAAACAAATCAAGACAGACCGATACCCGTTGCGGGAATAGGAATGCCTCTCGGAGGCGATTTTTATATGCCCCCGGGTTCTTTTGGAGGGGAATACACGGGAGGCAACGGATATCGTGGTTGGAGTCAAATTTATCTGGATGGAAAAAGAGCAGAACGGCAATGGAGAATAGAACAACATAACCGTGGTAATGACGGTTGCGGTAGCGGACCCAAGAGCGGGGGTGGATCGGGCGCTGTAGCGGCTTCAGCCATAACAGCCATGTTGTTGGGGGCCTCTCTTTTTATTTCCCGATGGACCATGGCCGGACTTGCGTTGAGTTTGATGCCGAATATTTCAGAGAAGGACAATTTACAAAACGAAATCTAAAAGGAGGAATCCATGGCAGAGGCAAAAGGAGTTGAACCGAAGAACTGCAAGATCATCACGGTGGGATATACGCCAATACGCTATATTCACGGTACCGATATCGAAATCCAAGGGACCATCACCCGAACAGAACCGGGTTGTCCCACTGAAGCGAGACTAATGTGGGAGGCTTTCAAAGACATATTTGCAGGAAAAAAATCATAACCGACTAATCAACTAATATGGAGGCATTATGACAAAGCCAGTTCAACGCGAAGCCGTTTATGTCGGCACAAATTGTGAAAGAGCGAATGTCTGTGACACTCATGTCAAGACGTTGACCGTCTCTGTGGAACCCAAACCAGAGCAAACAGCACCGGAGGTTTGGGAAGCACTGGTGAAAGAGGCTCACAAACTCCAGTCGACCCTTGCCGGTCTGCATAACGTCCGCTTCACGGGCTTTGCAGAGCAAAAACTCGTTGTTGTCGATGCACCACCCATCGACCCGGTAGCCGAGGCCAACAGACAAAAAATGTTGGCCGACTTAAATCAGGCCATCGACCGAGCGGAGAAAGAATGCAAAAAACGTGGTGGCGGAGCCAAGTGTTATCTTTAATGGAAAATAAAAAAAGGAGGCAATATGGGAGCAAGACCGATTCAGCGCGAAGGTGTTTATGTCGTCACACGTTGTCAAAAATCAAATGCCTGTGAAACCAATATTTATACATTGACCGTTTCCGTGGAACCCAAACCAGAGCAAACAGCACCAAAGGTCTGGGAAGATCTGGTGAAAGCGGCAGAAGACCTCAAATCGACCATTGGTGGTAACGTCAGATTCATGGGTTTTAAAGAGCAGAAAATGGTTGTTGCCGATGGATCAACAGTCATCGACCCTGTGGCCGAAGCAAACAGTCACAAAACACTGACCGATTTCAGTAACGCCGTAAGCACCCTCAACACGTGCAGGGGATTCAGGTGCTATATGTAGAGTGTCAGGGGGAAGGAGGCCCGCCGAAGGCAGGACGAGTCGTTCTAATATAGCCCCGATGAAATCTTGCTCGCCCCTTCGGGATGGTTGTTGACCAGCTTGGTAATGTCGTAGATCAGATCTTTCCGATTATAGCTGGCGTTTTCGTATTTGCCGGTGTCCATGCGGATGGCATCGCATGGGCACGCCTCCACACATAAACCACAGAAAATACAGCGAAGCTCGTTGATATTGAAAACGCGAGGGCGTTTTTCGATGGTTTTGTCTTCGGTCTCTTCCGCGACAATCTCGATGCAATTGGCGGGGCAAATGGTCTGACACAACATGCAGGCGGTGCAACGAATCTGCCCGTCTTCCCGCAACATAAGTCGGTGCTCGGCGCGATAACCCGGGGGCAATTCCTTCTTCTGGTCGGGATATTCAATCGTCATCCGGTCATCGATATGAAAGAGATTGTGCAAAAGGTGGCCCGCTGTAATTTTCAAACCGCGAAAAACTTCGGGAAGATAGAGCCTTTCCCAAAGCGTGAGAGATTCTTTGCGATCGATAAAATAACTCATATCTTTGCTCCGGTGATTTCGGTCTGAGACTGGTATTTTCCTTTTTTGTCAGCGTAAGAGGTGGCACACATTTCATCCGATTCCAGAAAGAGCAATTGCCCAATCCCCTCGCCTGCATAAACCAGAGCCGGAGAGGCTTGGTGGTTATAGATCGCCAGCGTGGCAAAACCTTCCCATTCGGGTTCAAACGGGGTCACGTTCAAAAAAATGCCGCAACGGGCATAGGTCGATTTGCCGTAACAGATGGTCAGAATATTTCTGGGGATTCGAAAATATTCGAGAGACGTCCCCAACACAAAACTTCTTGGAGGAATTTCGCAAACATCCCCAGTGAATTCTTCAAAATAAAGGGCGGAAAAATTTTTGGGATCGATAATGTCCCCGGCCTGCGGCTGGTAGATTTTAAAAGTGGACCCAAGGCGAAAATCGTAACCGTAGGAAGAGAGACCGTAGGAAACCCCGTGGCGAACCTGCGTCGGCTCGAAGGGCTCAATCATCTTTTTTTCTTCCGCCATTTTGCGGATCCACAGATCAGATTTGATAGACATTGAATTGGGCCAGCTAGCAGATGAGACTAGGAATTGCAACTGCTCTTTGGGAATGATAGAATCCGGGTTTATGTTGAAACGAAAACGTAGACAGCTTTTTCTGTCGGCTATTGCCACGGTCGGTCTTCTCTGGCTTTTGATCCTTTATGCCCAACTCACAATTCCCAATGTTCAATCCTTAAAAATTGAGAACCCCGCCACCACCGCCTTTATGAAGCGCTATGAGGGGAAACAGCCGCTCAAATTTGAATGGGTCCCCTATTCCAAAATCGCTCCCAGTTTGAAGCAGGCGGTTGTTGTGGCAGAAGACGGCACTTTTTTTGAGCATCACGGTTTTGACTGGCAGGCGATCCGGCAGGCCATTGAAAAAAACTGGCGCAAAAAAGAATTGGCGCGCGGCGGCTCCACCATCACACAGCAATTGGCGA
Organism: Deltaproteobacteria bacterium; assembly: GCA_030648035.1. GTDB lineage: Bacteria > UBA10199 > UBA10199 > SPLOWO2-01-44-7 > SPLOWO2-01-44-7 > JAUSII01. The sequence goes on from JAUSII010000038.1 coordinate 3,382, forward strand.
AGAATCTCTATTTGAGTCCCTCCAAAAATCCTCTTCGCAAAATCAGGGAGGTTCTTATTTCAATCGGCCTTGAACAACATCTTTCCAAACAACGCATTCTGGAAATTTATCTCAATGTGGTGGAATGGGGTGATGGCATTTATGGCGCCCATGCGGCCGCACGGCATTATTTTAATGTGAATGCTTCGGAACTGAACCCCCGCCAATCGGCCTGGTTGGCGGCCATTTTGCCGAATCCAAAATATTATGAAAAACATCGGGCTGGTGCTTTTCTACAGAGAAAAACAGCCAAAATTGCGGGGGTGTTGGGTTACAAGCCGGCAGAACTGGAACCGGTAAAGCCGTCGGCTCCGCCTCTTCCCCCTGTCGATATTTATGACGACATGCCGTATGAAGAAAAGGTGGAAGAATTTTAGCAAAAAAAACCCCGTCCCCTCTTTTAAAGAGGACGGGGCCCTTCAAGGAGAAGGTAGTTAAAAGCAAGTGAGGATCCGGCTTTGCCGGTCCGAACGAGAGGGTTGTCAGGGGGAAGGAGGCCCGCCGAAGGCGGGGCGAGTCGTTCCCCATGACTTTAATAATAAAAACTAAATATCGCGATCTTTTACGGTGGCGCGGTTGTTGGACTTGGCGCGTTCGACGGCGTCCGTCAGCAACTGTTCCACTTTTTTGCTCAAGGCATCAATCGCGGTGGCCGAAGTCTGGCACCCTTTCTTTTTAATGTATTCCTTGATCTTGGATTGAACTACGAGAATTTCTTCTGCCATGATTCCTCCCTTGTGCGGGGCATATTTAAAAAACTACCCCATGTTGTCAAGAGTTAAAACCCCGTTTACCCTTATTTTGAGCCTCTTTAAAGGGGGCCGATCCAATCATTTTTAAACGATTTCAAAGGCTTTCCGTGAGAATTATAAAATGTCCCCCCGGTTTGCCGGGCAAATTTGAGATTTTTGTCCATGGCAGGCTTGCCATTGGCTTTGTAAAAGGCGCACGAAACCAGCCGCCCTCTTTCATCATAGGCCAGCTCATAGGTGGCCCAACCTTGCGAGGCATTTTTTAAGAGGCCTTTGTTATCAAAATAGGAAACACGAAGCGGATAACCGCTGGAGTTTAAAATAAATTCATAATGAGCTTCATCTTGAGGATGAAGGACGGGAGCCAACCCCTCATAATGATAAGGGAAAGAGATTACTGTCATGATCCCCCCATAATTGCGAACCGTTTCCGATCCCCAACATGGGAGGGCCAGGACACACCAACTCATCATCAATAGAAAGACTCTCATTTGATTTGAGTTAAATTTGGATAAGGGCCTTACAGCTTACCAGCGGCCTCTTCCACCACCACCACCGCCACCAGCACCGCCGCCGGATCGGCCGCCGCCACCACCACCAAAACCACCGCGGCCTCCTCCGCCCCCACCACCACCGAAGCGTTTGCCACCACCACCGCCGCCACCTTCACGGGGCTCCATGGGACGAGCTTCACTGACGTTGAGCTTGCGACCTTCGAGTTCCTGACCGTTCCATTTTTCAATGGCGGCCTTTGCTTCTTCTTCTGTGGTCATCTCGACAAAGCCAAAACCTTTGCTTTGTCCAGAATACTTGTCGGTGATCACCTTCGCGGATTCCACAGTCCCCGCTTCACTGAACATCTCGGACAATTTATCGTCCGCAATTCCGTAGGGCAGGTTCCCTACATACAGTTTCTTCCCCATGATAGTGCCTCCTTAAGAAAAACTTGGGGTTATCGATAAAGAAAAATCTACCAGAATCAAACCTCTTTCACAACCATTGTCTTTTTATAAGCGCTGACTCTTGATAGCAAGTGAGGATCCGGCTTTGCCGGTCCGAACGAGAGGGTTGTCAGGGGGAAGGAGACCCGCCGAAGGCGGGGCGAGTCGTTCACCCTGACTTTAACAGATAGCGCCCCAGGGAACCTGCTGTCGCCGATGCGTTGGCATATAACACCGGAAGCCAAAGCGGCACGCCGAAGAAATCGGGATGCGCATAATAATAAAGCCCCGCTATTCCAAGCGATCCTTCCGCCGCACTGCCGATCAGACCCGTGGCAATGGCCAAAAACAAATTAACGAGGCTTCGATCAAAGAGTCCCCAGGATAAAAGATAAAACCCCAGAACCAGAAGAGCCTTTTCTCCATTGCCGAGAGACAACCCGCCAGTGACGATATAGGAGAGCAGAAAGAAAAAGAACCCCGCGGCCAGAGCCTGATTCAAGTTTCGGCTCTGTGGATGAATTTTGAAATGGCTATAGGCAATCAGCACCGTGGCTGATCCCATCAAAAACGGCACCCACCAGGCCATCCTCCAGAATGTGGGATGAGCATACCAGGCAATACCGGCATAAACATGCGTCGCATCAAGAAAACTGCCGACGATGGCCCCGATAAAAAACAAAATCATAAAATTCTTTTTCATATGCATCGCACAATCAGGAATATAACGAAGGTTGTCAATTGTGAAACAGACACCGACAAAATCTCCCGCGTGTTGGCTAAAAAAGACGTTATAGATTTTGGGGAGGCCCCCAAAATCAGCACTTCGCTTCCTCGGCCCGCCAAGTATAAAATCCCCCGAGGGGAGTGGCGGGCCTGCGCAGACTTTTTTAGCCAACACGCGGGAGATTTTGGTCATGTATTTTTTGAAACTAATATTTTCAGTTAAAAAAAGTGCGTGACCAAAATCTGGAAGCGGAGAAAAAAGTGGTATGAGGTGGCCTGTCGGAGGCAATTTTACAAACGGGATATAAAGACAAAATTGCCGAGACCGGAGCACCCATTTGCGGGCCGACCCGCAAATGAGGTGCGTCCCCGAATACCCTTTTTTCTCCGCTTCCAGATTTTGTCGGTGTCTATTTAAAGTTTAAATTCTTTTTTTAATCAGCTCAACGGCGGGTTGGTCGTAGGGGTTGATATTCATGAGGTGGCCGGTGAAGGCGATTTGCATCTGGTAACTCATCAAGAGTTCCCCCAGTGCATTGGCGGAGAGTTGGGGAAGAACGATTTCAATCACGGGACATTTTTTTTCGTGCAGGGCTTCCAACGTGGCACGGCATTCTCTGGCCAGCAGATCGCCCAGAGGATCTTTTAGATGATTTTCAATGCGAAGCCCGGTCACCACTTTGTCTTTTGGGCCATCCAGAAAAAGTTGCGCCAGCGAATGTTGCACCTGCGGCCCTTGCGCCACAAGGGGCGTCTGCCCTTTGCCTCCTTTGCCCAGACTCTCGGCAAGAAGTTGTGCATACCAGCCGCCAAATTCGGACAGGGCTTCCGAATAGACCAGAAGTGCCGAAATATTTTTGCCGTGCTTCTCGCAAAGAAGATGGTGGATCAATCCGTTTTTGTAAGGGAGTTGTGATTGCAGGGCTTCTCTCGCGCCTTTTAAAAAATCAAAAATATCGATTCCGGCGAAAGCCATCTGAAAAAGAGCGGCGGCGGAAAAAACGGAGAAACGTCCGCCGACATTTCTTGGCATGGGAAGCGTGACCCATCCATTTTGCATCGCCATCTGAAAAAGTTTCCCCTCCCCTGTTGCGGTCGTCACAACCATACGGTCTTTGGTTTTTAATTTTTGGGGCAGACTCTCCAGAATGGACAGCGTCTCGATGGTGTTTCCCGATTTGCTGACCACATTGACCGCCGCATTGGAAAAATCGACATGTTCAAGCAGACTCTCCACACTCCAAGGGTCGGGGCTTTCCAAAAAATAAATATTTTGTTGGAGATGTGGCGTGGTCAGCGCGTGCAGCGCCATCTTTGCCCCCTGCGACGATCCACCAATGCCGATCACCAGCAGTGTTTCGAAATTTTTGGAAAAATGTTCTGCCTGTGTGAGCACGGAACGCGGCAATTTTTCGTCAAAAGGGAGCTCCCACCATCCGACAAGTTTTTCTTTGCGCTCTTTTTCAATTTTTTTGTGCGCGAGTGCCGTCAAAGGCTCGCAAGTTTCGAGTTCCTCTTCCGAAACACCCGATTTTGAAAAGTCGAATTGAATCATTTCAAATGATAGACAATCTTTCCGTTGCAAATTGTATACAACACCTCTCCTTTTAATTTCAATCTGGCAAAAGGGGTGTTTCTCCCTTTGGAACGAAACCGCTCCGGAGCTATCTCTACATTTTTGTTCGGGTCAAAAATAGTGACATCGGCGGGGGCCCCTTTTTTAAGAGAACCCCCTTTCAATTTGAACGCCTTTGAAGGGCCGATGGTGAGCAGGTGAACCAGACGTTTGAGTGTCACCTGTTTTTTGTGGACCAGATTCAGCAAAACTGGCAGTGCCGTTTCCATTCCGATCAGGCCAAAATTGGCGCAACCCATGCCGCAATTTTTTTCATCTGCGGAATGGGGCGCATGATCCGTGGCGATAGCATCGACGGTTCCGTCATTCAAAGCGCGGATCAGCGCGGCGCAGTCATTTTTTGTTCGTAGAGGCGGGTTGACTTTTGCATCGGTGTTATAATCCAGGCAAGCCTCGTCGGTCAGGACAAGATGATGCGGCGTCACCTCGCAGGTCACCGGCCATTTCTGTTTTTTGGCCTGGCGGATCATTTCCATCCCGCGCGCGGTGCTCACATGCGCCACATGCAGATGATGTCCAGTGAGTTCTGCCAACAGCAGATCGCGCTGGATCATCGACTCTTCCGCCACCGCCGGAATTCCCATAACGCCCAATTTTGTCGCCATTTTTCCTTCGTGGATACTGCCGCCTTCAGAAAGCGTTTTATCTTCGGCGTGGGTGATGACGGGCACTTTGAAAGTTTTGGCGTATTCCATCGCGTGACGCATCATATTGCCGTTCATCACCGGCATGCCGTCATCCGAGATGGCCACCGCTCCGGCCTCCACCATCAGGCCGATCTCGGCCATCTCTTTTCCCTGCAAACCTTTTGTGAGCGCACCGATTGGCAGAACATTCACCAGACCGACCTCTTTCGCCCTTCGCACAATCATCCCGGTGATCTCCGCATTGTCGTTGACCGGGTTGGTGTTGGCCATGCACAAAATGGTGGTGAACCCCCCTGCCGCCGCCGCGCGAGAACCGCTGGCAATATCTTCGCGATATTCAAAACCGGGCTCGCGCAGATGGGTGTGCAGATCGATGAAGCCGGGTGTGACGCAAGCGCCGCGTGCATCGAGCGTTTCATAACCTTCAGGCGTTTTTTTGCCGCGCACGACACCCTGAATTTTTTCGTTCTCGATCAACACGGTAAAATTCCCGTCGATATTCCGGGAGGGATCGATCACGCGACCGTTGATTATAGAAAGCTTCATTTTTTCACCCTTTTGTCATTGCGAGGCCCCAAAGGGGCCGTGGCAATCCCGTTGATCATCGGGATTGCTTCGCTATGCTCGCAATGACACCTCGGTTCCACACAATAAATAAAGCAGTGCCATTCTCACCGCCACACCGTTCGTCACCTGATCCAAAATCACCGAATGCACACCATCCGCAATCTCGGGAGCGATTTCAACGCCACGGTTGACCGGACCGGGATGCATAATCACCACATCCTTTTTGGCGTGCTTCATTGTTTTTTCGTTCAATCCAAAAAAACGGGAATACTCCCGAAGTGAGGGGAAAAAGCTCTCCTCCTGTCTCTCTTTTTGAATGCGCAACATCATAATCACATCGGCCTTCGGAATGATGGTGTCGATATTGTGATGCACCTCCACGCCATATTGATCCAGAAACGGCGGCATCAACGAAGCGGGCCCGGCGACATGAACCTTGGCCCCCATTTTGGAGAGGAGCAGAATGTTCGATCGCGCCACACGCGAGTGAAGGATGTCCCCGATGATGGCCACATTCAAACCCTTTATTTTTTTTCCGGTTTTTAAAATCGTCATCAAATCGAGCAGAGCCTGTGTCGGATGTTCGTGTGTGCCATCGCCAGCGTTGATAATAGGGCAATCGATATGTTTTGACAGAAGATGCGGCATGCCAGAGACAGAGTGTCGCACCACAATGGCATCGGGTTTCATCGCCTCCAGATTTTTAACCGTATCGAGCAGGCTCTCCCCTTTTGAAAGAGAGCTCCCCGAAGAAGAAATGTTGATGGTGTCAGCACTCAAGCGTTTGCCGGCGATTTCAAAAGAGGCCCGCGTGCGTGTTGAAGATTCAAAAAAACAGAGAAGCACTGTCTTGCCACGAAGTGCCGCATTTTTTTTGACAGGATGAAAGGCAATATCCTCCATTTTGGAAGCAGTCTTTAAAATCAGGTCGATATCTTTCTGGGACAGATCGGCAACGCTCAAGAGGTATTTTTGGGATAGGCTCTTCACATTATTTTCTTTTGCTGAAATGCTCTTTTACTATAACCTCGTTTTTTCCATCGGTCTCTTTAAGCAAAACTTTGATGACCTGATCCGAATCGGTTTTAACTTTAAGACCCACAAACTGTGCTTCAATCGGCAGTTCCCGCCATCCGCGATCGACAAGCACCGCCAGCTTGACAAATTTGGGACGGCCAAAATCGACCAGGGCATCGAGTGCAGAACGGATGGTTCTGCCGGTATAGAGGACATCGTCGACCAGAATCACGCCAGCCCCGTCGACTTTGAAAGGAATAGTTGTTTTATGAATGACCGGCTTCTGGCCGACTTCAGAAAGATCGTCGCGATAGAGATTGATGTCGAGCTCGCCCACCTTGGGGGTTTTGCCGGTGAGTGCGGCCAAATGCCTCGCCAACCAGTGCGCCAGCGGCACACCGCGCGTGCGAATGCCCATCAAAACGGCATCTCCAAAACCCTCTTTGACAATTTTTTTGGCCAAAGTTTTGATCACTTTGTCCATCTGGACTTCGGTGAGAAGACGTTTTTCTTTGGGCATAAATTTCCCCTGAATTGGCGGAGTTTGTAAATGCCTTGGGAGTAAAAGTCAAGAGCTTCGCTTGTCATAACCAATCGACGCTGTGGGTTAAATTTTTGACTTTAAATAATCGAGGAACTCCAGGGCTTGGAGGGGGGTGAGGCGGTTCACATCGATATCCTTCAGTTCCTTACAAATGGCCGATTCTTTTGCTGAAGAAAATAATCCCAACTGTTCTTTTTGTGCTGGTATCTCTTTTTTGCTGGCGAAATGTTCCCATTGTCCCAGAATTTCTTTGGCTTTGGTGATGACCGCCTCCGGCAGGCCGGCCAGTTTGGCGACTTCCACCCCGTAACTTCTTGACGTGCCACCCGGCACCAGCTTGCGCAGAAAAATAATTTTGTCGTTCCACTCCTTGACCGCAATGTTGAAATTTTTCATCCCCGGACAGGTGTTGGGGAGTTCAATTAATTCATGATAGTGCGTGGCGAACAATGTTTTGGCCTTGTTGTGGTTGTGCAGATATTCGGCCACCGCCCAGGCAATGGCCACGCCATCATAGGTCGATGTGCCGCGCCCGATTTCGTCGATCAAGACCAGACTCCGCGATGTCGCCTCTTTCAAAATGTGCGCCGCCTCGACCATCTCCACCATAAAAGTCGACTCACCACGCGAAAGACGGTCAGACGCACCGACGCGCGTGAAGATGCGGTCGAACAGACCCATCCTCACTTCCATCGCCGGAACAAACGAACCCATCTGCGCCAGAATCACAATCAGCGCGGTCTGCCGCATGACAGTTGATTTTCCCGCCATATTGGGACCGGTGATGATGAGAAAACGATTATCGAAGGCATCAAGATGCATGTCGTTCGGAACAAAACGATCTTCCGAAATCGCTTCGACAATCGGATGACGCCCCTCTTTTATTTCCAGAACTTCTTTTTCCATCAGTTCCGGACTTGTCCACCGGCATTTTTGCGCAACCTTCATCAGGGAATAAAGAGTGTCGAGTGTTGCAATCTGGTGCGCCGCCTTTTGAATCCGCCCACTCCATGTCGAGAGTTCTTCGCGCAGTTGCAAAAACAATTCATATTCAATCCGTTCTATTTTTTCTTCCGCTCCCAAAACTTTTTCTTCGTATTCTTTGAGTTCCGGCGTGATGTAGCGTTCTGCATTCACCAGCGTCTGTTTGCGAATGTAATGTGCCGGCACTTTGTCTTTATGCGTATGGGTGATCTCCAGATAATAACCGAAAATATTATTAAACCGGACTTTCATGGAATTAATGCCGGTTGCCTTTTTTTCTTTTTCTTCGAGAGCGGCAATGAACCCCTTTCCCGAGCCACTTATTTTTTTGAGTGCATCCAACTCCGAATGGAATCCTTCACGAATCAGCCCCCCCTCTTTAAGAGCCAGAGGTGGCTCCTCCACCAAAGTCGTTCTGATTTTTTTCGCCAGTGGTTCAAAATTTTGAAGCAGGGCCAATCCTTCCCCCAAAAGCCCCTCTTGATTTTGAAATGCTTCGATCAACGCCGGGAAAACTTCGAGTGAGCGTGCCAGTGCGACCAAGTCACGCGCATTGGCAGTCTGAATGGCGATGCGCGCCACCAGCCGTTCCAGATCGGCAATGCGGACCAGATTTTTCTGCAGATTTTCCTGCAGGGCATAAGTCTCCATCAACGTTGCAATCGACTGCTGGCGTTCTTCAATCGCTTTGACATCGACCAACGGATACAAAAGCCACTGGCGCAGTTTTCTGGCCCCCATCGGCGTCACAGTTTCATCCAGCAGATGCAAAAGAGAACCACGCTTTTCATGATCGCCTGTTTTTAAAAGTTCCAAGTTTTTTTGCGCCGCTTCATCCAGAATCAAAAAGTTTTTTGTTTCGTGCAGTTGCAGTGTGGAAATGTGAGACGGCACCGACTTCTGCGTATAGCAGACATAGTTATAAAGCCCACCTGCCGCCACCAGAGCAGAGGGACAACGTTCTTCCATATTTTTTACACCATTTAAATTTTGGACGGAATCTTTGTTGAATTCGGTCTCATTCAAAATAGAAATAAGCGCTTGCGGCAAATGGCGCGCAATTTTTGCTCTTTGAATGCCTTTATCCCACGATAGCGGTATTAAAATCTCTTTGGAGTCCAGCTTGGTCAATTCATCCAGCAAGGTTTCAAAAGTGGGCATGAGCCCTGCCCTGAATTCTCCGGTGGAAATATCGAGGTAACTTAAAAATAATTCCCGGTCGCCATACAGACAGGCCAGATAGTTCGGTTTCGTCGCTTCCAAAACCGTGTCATCCAAAACCATTCCCGGTGTGATGATGCGAACCACTTCGCGCTTCACAATCCCCTTGGCCATTTTGGGATCTTCCACCTGTTCACAGATCGCCACTTTTTTGCCGGCGGCCAGGAGTTTGGCGATATAGGGTTGGCAAGAGTGATAGGGAATGCCGCAAAGAGGAACCGGTGCAGACTCTCCTTTGTTGCGAGAGGTCAGGGCAATTTCCAAAATTTTGGAGGCCTCCACGGCATCTTCATAAAACATTTCGTAGAAGTCGCCGAGGCGGAAAAATAAAATGGAATCGGTATATTGGCTCTTGATGCTGAAATACTGCTTCAACATCGGCGTTTCCGGAGTCGCGACCATACAGCCGTTTTTAGTCAAACTCCCCTCCAACGTAAAGGGCTTATATGTATGAATATCGTCAAAATCTGAAAGCGGTGAAAAAAGGGTATTCGGGGACGCACCTCATTTTGGGTCAAACCCAAAATGGGTGCTCCGGTCTCGGCAATTTTGTTTTTGGATCCCGGATGTAAAATTGCCTCCGACAGGCCACCTCATACCACTTTTTTCACCGCTTTCAGATTTTGGTCATGTATCTCTTCAAAAAATTATAAATTTTTTAATTCAAAGTGCAACTGTGGAGGAAAGCGAAAGAAAGTGATTGGGAGGGATGT